>NZ_JBHVKW010000006.1:0-172953 GCF_042797905.1 Amycolatopsis sp. NPDC057786 | reverse complement strand
CCGCGACCAGCCCAAACAGACAGAAACCCAGCCACAGACAGAAACCCAAGACCACCAACCCACGACCCCGACGAACAGGTTAAAACTCAAGCTAGCCGTCGGTGGGACGATCCGGCGAGACTCGGGGCATGACCTCAGGGAAGCGGAACAGACCCATCCTGATCGTCGGCGCAGGTGTCGCTGGACTGGCGCTCGGCAACTTTCTTCTCCGCGAGGGAATCGGCTGCGTCGTCTTCGAACGGCGCAGCCGCGAGGACGTCGAGCAACGGCAGCGCGCCGGAGTCATCGACACCAGAGCGGCCCGCGTCTTCCGGAAACGAGGGCTCGAAGACCGCGTCGTCGGCGGGGCCCCCGTCGAACCGAGCCTCGGCTTCCGGGTCGACGGACAACCGAGGCCACTGGCGCTCTCCGTGGAGGAACACCGAGAAGGCAGGCTCTGTCCTCAACAGGTCCTCGTCCGGAACCTCATCACCGTATTCGAGCAGGACGGAGGCGACCTGCGCTTCGGCACCGAGGCGTCCGTGGAGGGTATCGACGGCGAACGTCCGTGCGTCCGGCTCGGCGACGGATCGATCGTCGAAGGCGACTTCGTCGCCGGATGCGACGGCAACCGGGGCACGTCCCTTGCTTCGGTCCCCGAAAGCAGAATTACCCGTCATACGCACGAATACGGCTACGCGTGGCTGGTGGTCCTCGCTGAAGTGCCCGCCACCCAGCAGACGGTGATGGCGATCCACCGGCGCGGATTCGCGGCCCAGTTCGGCCGGGGACCGCGGGCGAGCCGGTTCTATCTCCAGTGCCCGCTCGACGACACCACCGAGGAGTGGCCGGACGAGCGCGTCTGGAGCGAGCTTGAGGCGCGCTTCGGTGAACCGCTCGCCGCGAAGGGCGCGATCGTCGAGAAGCAACTGCTGCCGCTGCGCGGCGAAGTGATCAGCCCGATGAGCCACGGCAGGCTCCACCTGCTCGGCGACGCCGCGCACATCGTCCCGCCGATGAGCGCGAAGGGCATGAACCTCGCGCTGCACGACGCCGACGTCTTCGCCGACGCCCTGATCCACTACTACGAGAACGGTGATCCGAGCCTGCTCGATGCCTACTCCGACACGCGCCTGCGCGAAGTGTGGAACTACCAGGCCTACGCGACGTGGCTCACCGACACCGTCCACGACGCCGGTGATCCGTCCTATCGAGGGGAGTTCCGGCACATGGTGGCGCGCGCCGACTTCGAGCGCCTGTACGCCTCCGCGACGGCGAACCGTCTGCTCAGCGAGTTCGTCGCGGGCCTGAACTGATCCGCTATTTCCGGTCGAGCCGGACGATCCCCTCGTCGCCCTGCACCGCGACGATGGCGATCACCTGCCGGTTGATCTGGTGCACCATCCCCGGCGGACCCGACACGGCCCCGCCCATCCCGCCGGACGCCGGGGCGAGACCCACCTTCCCGGCCTGGACCGTGACCGCGAGCGGGCCGGCGCCGCCGTCGTTGGGGACCTGGTCGCCGCTCCGGACCACGACCTCGCATTCCCCATCGGAACAGGCCCTCAGATTCCGTCCGTCCGCCGCGACGAACGGCGTGCCGGACGGGGCCGCCGCCTCCATCATCGGCACACTCCCCGCGGAAGGCGTCGAACTCGCCGCGGCGAAGATCGGCGTCGGCTCGGCCGCCGCGCAACCGGCGGCGAACAGCGCCAGGGGGACCAGGACCAGGCATCTTCGGCGATCGACCATGACCGACGAACGTAGCCGACGCGCGAGCCCTTGCATGCACCCGAATTCCGCAATCCTGCGGCTGTTCGCAGTGCTCGGCTCCGGTCCGACCGGGGTAATCGGCCGGACCGGAGCAGCACGTGGTCAGGTGGGCACCGAGAGTCCGGAACGCGCGAAACCGACGATGAAGCCGCCGAGCCGGGCAAGGACAGACGTCAGCAGGGAGCTCAGACCTCCGCACGGGCGATGATCGCCCGCGTGTCCACTCCGGACGGAAGCGTCCCGAACGCGACACCCCAGTCGCCGCCCAGCCGCGACGCGCAGAACGCGTCGGCCACCGCCGGCGTCCCGTGCCGCACCAGCAGCGAACCCTGGAGCACGAGCGCCATCGACTCGACCAGCCGCCGCGCCCGGTACTCGATGTCCGACAGATCCGACAGCTCCTTGCGCAGCCTGCCAACCGCGTCGTCCAGCCGCGTGTCGGCGCCGGCCGCCTGCTCGACCTCCGCGAAATACGCCGCCACCGACTCCGGTTGCTTCGCCATCGCCCGCAACGCGTCGAGCGCCGCGACGTTGCCCGAACCCTCCCAGATCGACATCAGCGGAGCTTCGCGGTAGAGCCGCGGCATCCCCGACTCCTCGACGTACCCGTTCCCGCCGAGGCATTCCAGCGCCTCCACCGCGTGCGACGGGCCGCGTTTGCACACCCAGTACTTCGTCACCGCCAGCCCCAGCCGCCGGAACGCCTGTTCGTGCTCGTCGTCCGGCCGGTCGGTGGCCGACGCCAGCCGCATCCCGACGGTCGTCGCCGCCTCGGACTCCACGATCAGGTCCGCCAGCACGTTGCCCATCAGCGGCTGATCCACCAGGTTCGCCCCGAACGCCTGACGATGTCGCGCGTGGTGGACCGCCCGCACGGCGCCGTACCGCATGCCCGACGCGCTCCCGACCGCGCAGTCCAGCCGGGTGTTGTTCACCATCTCGATGATGGTGCGCACCCCGCGGCCTTCCTCGCCGATCAGCCAGCCGATCGCGTCGTCGTACTCGATCTCCGACGACGCGTTGGACCGGTTGCCCAGCTTGTCCTTCAGCCGCTGCAACCGGATCCCGTTGCGCGTGCCGTCCGGCAGGATCCGGGGGAGCAGGAAACACGACAAGCCGCCCGGCGCCTGGGCCAGCGTCAGGAACATGTCCGACATCGGCGCCGAGGTGAACCACTTGTGCCCGACGATCACGTAGCTGCCGTCGCCGAGCGGGCGAGCCGTGGTCGTGTTCGCCCGGACGTCGGACCCACCCTGCTTCTCCGTCATCGACATCCCGGCGATGAGCCCGCGCTTCGAACTCGGCTCACGCAACCCGAAGTCGTACTCCGTCGCCGCCAGCAACGGCTCGTACCGCGCAGACAGCTCGGGATTGAACCGCAACGCCGGAACCGCCGCGTACGTCATGGAAATCGGGCACGTGTGCCCCGCGTCGACCTGGCCCCAGACGTACATCTTCGCCGCCCGCGCCGCGTGCGCGCCCGGCCGGGAATCCCGCCACGGCGCCGCGTGCAGCCCATGCGACACCGCGACGTCCATCAGCTCGTGCCAGTACGGATGGAACTCGACCTCGTCGATCCGGTTCCCGACCCGGTCGTGTGTCCGCAGCACCGGCTCGTTCTCGTTGACCAGCCTGCCCCACTCCTGGGCCTGCTCACTCCCGGCCAGCCTGCCGAGGGCGTGCACCTCGGCCACCGCCCAGCCCGCGCCCGCCCGTTCCAGGCCTTCCAGCAAGGCCGGGTCCGCGGCGACGTCGTACTCCGCCAGCGGCGGGACCTGATTGGTGACCTCATGAGTGCTCGGCATCGGAACCTCCCAAGGAACGCAGGACGAAAGTGCGCAGCCCGGACACCTCGTCCGCACTGCCGGTGGTCAACGGGCCGATCAGCACCTCGGCGGCCGCCCCGACGAGCGCCGCCGCGGTGACGTCCGCGTCCTGGGCGGGCAGTACCCCGGACCGGACGCCGTCCGCCACGTGCTGGGCCACGACGTCACGAAAGGCACGCCGGAACACCAGCCGTTCGGCCTCGATCGGCGCGTCGACGGGCTCGGCCAGCAGGGCGTACGCCATTCGCGGCGTCTTCAGCGCCCGGCTCGCGAAGGTGTCGAAGACCGCCACGACCCGCTCGGCAGGCGTGCCTGGCCGCTCCGACACCTCGCGCACAGCCTCGACCTCACGCGTGACGACCTTGCGGAACAGCTCCACGACCAAGGCGGCCTTGGTGGGGTAGTGGCGGTACACACTCCCGACCGCCACGCCCGCCCGTTCGGCGACCGCCGACACCGAGCAGCCCGCGTACCCGCGCTCGGCCAATTGCTCCATGGCGGCGGCGAGGACGGCGTCGCGCTGGGCGTCCAGGCGTTCCTGGACCTTCGGTGTACGGCGATACGGCACCCAAGAAGTGAAGCACCGATTCACACCTTCAGTCAACGCACCCTGGCAAGCCCTTCCACCGCCTTGGCGATGCCCTTCTTGTCATAGGCACTGGTCGGCATGGTCGCCGCATGGGCATGCCGGACCACCCCGTCCCGGTCGATCAGCACACTGCCCGTCTGCTGCAGCATCTTCTTCGCCAGCCCGAACGCCTCATGCGGCGTACCACCCCGGCCGGAGACCACCCGGAGCGACAACCCGCGCTTCGCCCGCCACGCCTTGGCCTCCGCCCGGCCCTCGGGAACCGCCACCAGCACCCGCACACCGGCGGCCGCCAGCTCCTCGGACCGCGCCGCCAGGTCCTTCACATGGCCGGTGCACACAGGACACGTGGTCGAACGCATGAAATAGATCAGCACACCTGCCGTACCGCGGAACTCCGAAAGCCGCACGACCTGCCCAGTCGTGTCCTCCAGCGCGACGTCAGGGGCCGTGGAACCGATTTCGAGCATGAAAACTCCTCAAAAGAAGGTCAGGAAGCGGGGTTGTCGAGAAGGGCACGGACCGTCGCCCGCGCGCGATGCAGCCGGGACTTCATCGCGGCCGTGCTCAGACCGAGCGCGTCGGCGACCGACCGGCCCGAATGCCCCTGGATGTCACGCATGATCAAGACGCGACGCTGGTCAGCGGGCAACTCGGCGATCGCCGCGGCCACCCGCCGCGCCTCCAGCCGATCCAGCGCGTCTTCCTCGGCCGACACCATCGCGACGGAATCCACCGGCTCCGCACCACGCACCACCCGGCGGGCCCGCCGCAGGCACTCGTTGCGCACGATCCGGAACATCCACGACGCGAGCGCACCCGTGGCACGCTGCGTGCCGATCTTCCGGTACAGGATGATCAGCGCCTCCTGCGCCGAATCCTCCGCGTCCTCCGGCGAAGCACACAGCGACCGCGCGAACCGCTGCACATGCGGATGAGAACCCGAGACCAGCGCGGCGATGGCGGACGCGTCCCCGCCCTGCGCCGCCACGATCAACGACTCCCTCGGCCACTCGGCCTCCACGACAAACCTCCTCCTGCGCCGAGCTTGTCCCGGCGCCTACAAGAGCCGCGACCCTCGCAAAAGGATTCAGCAGCCTCCACGTGACCCCGCTCACCCCAGCGGGCGCACCCCGAACCCCACGTCACCCGATGGCATGATCGCCGCTATGACATGGACCGCCCCCGAGGTCACCCGGCCGTCCGGCGACACCGCCGCCGACGAGCGGATCCTCCTGCCCTCCCTGCTGGCCTGGCACCGCAACACCTTCCTCCACAAACTCGCCGGCCTCACCGGAGAACAGCTCGCCACGGCGTCGGTCCCGCCTTCGAACATGACCCTCCTCGGTCTCATCCGGCACCTCGCCAAGGTCGAACGCTTCTGGTTCCGCCTGCGCTACGCCGCACAAGACATCGAACCCCTCTACGACCCCGCCCTCGGCAAGGACCACGACTTCGAAGCCCTCGACGCCGCCAAAGCCGAAGAGGCGTACGACGTCCTCCTCGAAGAGATCCGGCTCGCCGACGAAGCCGCCGCCGAAGGATCCCTCGACGACACCTTCGACCTCGGCGGGAACCCGTTCTCGCTGCGCATGCTCTACCTCCACATGATCGGCGAATACGCCCGCCACAACGGCCACGCCGACCTCATCCGCGAACGCGTCGACGGCCACACGGGAGCCTGACCATGGACTACGGATTCGTCGGCGCGGGCGAGATCACCGCCGCCATCGTCGAAGGCCTCAGCGAGGACATCACCGACCCGCCCTCGATCTTCCTCTCACCCCGCAGCCGCAGCGTCGGCCAAGAACTCTCGGCACGCTTCGCCAACGTCGAAGTGCGCGACAGCAACCAGGCCGTCCTCGACAGCGCCACGACCATCGTGCTGGCCGTCCGCCCGCCGATCGCCGAAGAAGTCCTCCGCGACCTCACCTTCCGACCCGACCACGTCCTGATCAGCGCCCTCGCCGGCGTCCCCCTCGACCGGCTGCGCGACTGGGCCGCCCCCGCCCGCGAAGTCGTCCGGAGCATCCCGCTGCCCCCGGCCGCACGCCGCCAAAGCCTCACCGCGATGTACCCCGACAACCCCGAAGCCCGAGCCCTCTTCGACAGCGTCGGCGGCAGCGTCGTCCCCGCCGCGGAGAAGGACCTCGACATCTTCAGCAGCGCCACGGCCACCTTCGCCGCCCACCTCGACTACCTCGGCACCATCGCCGCCTGGATGACCGACCAAGGCATCGAGGACACCACGGCGACCGCCTTCACCCGGCACATCTTCGGCCAGCTCGGACACGCCCTCGTCCAGCAGAGCGGCTCCCTCGAAACCCTCACCGGCAAACACATGACCCCCGGCGGGCTCAACGAACAATTCCTCACCGAACTGCGCACCAACGGCGTCCCCGACACCGTCCGCCAGGCCCTCGACGGAATCCTCGCCAGGCTGCGAGACCAGTGACCATCGTCGACAGGCTCCGGGCCGCCGGATGCGTCTTCGCCGAAGACGAGGCCCGCCTGATCACCGCCGAAGCACGTACACCCGGCGAACTCGACACCATGGTCCAGCGCCGCGTCGACGGCGAACCACTCGAAGTCATCCTCGGCTGGGCGGAATTCCACGGACTGCGCATCACCGTCGAACCCGGTGTCTTCGTGCCACGGCAGCGATCCGAACTCCTCGTCCGCCAGGCCGTCACCCTCGCCGGGCCAGGAGCGGTAGTCCTCGACCTCTGCTGCGGAACCGGCGCACTCGGCGCCGCCATCGCCGCCGAACTCGGCGACATCCGGCTCTACGCGGCCGACATCGAGCCCGCCGCCGTCCTCTGCGCGCGCGTCAACGTCGCCCAAGCCGGGGGAGAGGTGTTCGAAGGCGACCTCTACGCGCCACTACCCACGACGCTACGAGGCCGCGTCGACATCCTGGTCGTCAACGCCCCATACGTCCCCACCGACGCCATAGCGATGATGCCGCCCGAAGCACGCGACCACGAACCCGTCGTCGCCCTCGACGGCGGGCACGACGGAGTCGACGTCCACCGCCGCGTCGCCGCCGAAGCTCCACAATGGCTCGCACCGGGCGGGCACCTGCTGATCGAAACCGGCGAAAGCCAGGCCGCGAGCACCGCGGAAGCCATGGCGCACAACGGATTGACGCCCGAAGTCATCAGCGACGAAGACCTGTACGCGACGATTGTCGTCGGTGCCAGGCGATAGGGTCGCCGCCGTGACCGACTACCTCCAAACGACCCGCACCGCCTACGACACGGTCGCGGCCGACTACGCCGAACTCCTCCGCGACCACCTCGCCGGATCCACCTGGGACCGCGCCGTGCTCGGCGCCTACACCGAACTCGTCCAGGCCGCCGGCGGCGGCCGCGTCGCCGAAATCGGCTGTGGACCCGGCCGCATCACCGAACACCTCCACCAGCTGGGGCTCGACATCCACGGCGTCGACCTCTCACCGGAAATGGTCGCCGTCGCCCGGAAGTCGTATCCGCACCTGGACTTCCAAGTCGGGGAGATGCCCGGATTGTCCATTGAGGACGGCGCATTGGCCGGCGTCGTCGCGTGGTACTCCATCATCCACACACCACGAGAGCGGCTGCCGGAGATCTTCGCCGACTTCCACCGGATCCTCGCCACGGGCGGCCACCTGCTCGTGGCCTTCCAGGTCGGCGACGAAGTACGCCACATCGAGCACGCGTACGGGCACGACATCTCCTGCGACGCCTACCGCCTGTCGCCCGAGAAGATCACCGAGCAGCTAAGGGAGGCGAAGTTCAGCGTGCTCTCCACCCTCGTCCGTGAGCCGTCGGAGGAATTCGAAAGCACGCCACAGGCCTACCTGATCGCCCGCAAGCAGTAACTCACGGACGCCGGGCCTCGACGAGCCAGGCCGCCGAGCCGTAGAAAACGCCCCGGTCGGTCTGATGCTCGGCGAGATCGGCCCGCAAGGCATCCACGGCCGCGGCGCGGGTGAACTCATCCAGGTCACTCAACCGGCCACCGTGCTGCTCGATGATGAAGCCTGCCGCGTCGTCCACGTCCCGGCCGAAGTACATCGGCTTGTTCACCGCGGTACACCGGACGTCGGAGTACCCGGCCGAGACCAGCAACCTTTCGGTCTCGGCCGGGTCGCTCAGCGCGAGATCCGACGACGGCACCTCACGACCCGCCGCGAAGATCGTCCGGAACGTGGTGATCCATTCGTTGAGCCGGAACGGCTGCCACGTCAGCAGCACCAGGCGGCCACCAGGCCGGGTCGCCCTCGCCAGGTTGGCGAACGCGGTCAGGGGAGTACCGAAGAACATCGAGCCGTGCCTGCTGATCACCACATCGAACCGCGCCTCGGCGAACGGATGGATCTGCGCGTCCACCTGATCGAACGAGACATTGGGAACGCCTTCCTGTTCGGCGAGCCGACGAGCGACAACCAGCATCTCACCGGAGAGGTCGACACCCAGCGCGGAACCGTCACTCGCGAACCGCGCCGCGTCCCGCGTCGTCTGACCCGCACCGCAACCGACATCGAGGACGTCGTCCGCCGGCCGGATGCCCGCCGCGTCGAAAAACGTGTCGCGATAAGCCGCGACACCGTCGTTGAAACGCTGCGCGCGCTTCGCCCAAAAAGCGCCGTCATCACCGTCCCACGCCTGCAACATCCGCTCGTTGGACGGATCGACACGCATTTCGGCAACCCCCAGGTTCGTCTCCGGAGCACGACCCTAGCGCGAACCCCTCAGCGGAACGCGGCGACATTCCTCGCGGCCCAATCGGCGAACGACCGCGGCGCGCGGCCGAGGATCCGCTGGACATCCGGGCTCACCCGCAATTCCGCCGGTGTCGGGGAACTGAGGATGTCCAAAGTGTCGTCCGCGAGCTCAGCCGGCATGCTCTCGGCCATACCCGCCTTCGCCTCGGCACGGGTCAGCTCGTGAAACCGCACCGGCGAACCCAGCACGGCGGCGAGCACTTCAGCCTGCTCGCGCGGCGTGATCACCTCCGGACCGGTCAGCTCGTAGACCTCGCCCAGGTGCCGGTCGTCCAGCAGGCACGCGGCCGCGACCTCCGCGATATCCGCCGGATCGACGATCGGCACCCCGGTGTCACCGAACGGCGCCGCGACCACCTGCCGCGAACGGACCGACTCCGCCCACCACAAGGCATTCGAGGCGAAACCACCCGGCCGCAGGATGGCCCAATCCACACCGGACTCCCGCACCACGTCCTCCAGCACGCGCATCGCGACCCGCGTCGTCCCGAACGGCCGCGTCGCCACACCCAGCGAGGAGAGCAGCACAACCCGCCGAACCCCGGTGGCCACGGCCCGGGCGACGATGTCGGCCGGGTTCGCCCCGACGGCATGCAGATCGCCGGAAAGCAGCAGGAACAACGCCTTCGCCCCGGCCAACGCCTGGCCGAGCCCGGCGGGATCGGCCAAATCGGCCACCACATGCCTGCCACCGGCCGGCGCCGCCGCGACATGCCGCGACACCGCCGTCACCTGTTCGCCTGCCTCGGCCAACGCCTGCGTCAGCGGCCTGCCGATGTTCCCGGTAGCTCCGGTCACCACGATCATGAACAGCTCCTTCGTTCGATCTTGACGTGGCGACGACGCTAAGGACCGCGGCTAACTTTTCGTAAGTACATACCCGGAGGTAAGCTCCTGACATGGCAGGAGGCGCGCAGTTCAAACCGGCCGACACAGAGCCGCGGTATGAGGTCTTTCACACCGACTGCGCCGCCAGCGAAGTGGTCGATCACGTCACCAGCCGGTGGGGGATCTGGGTGCTGATCTCGTTACAGCACAACGACCTCCGCTTCTACGAGCTGCGCGAGAGCATTCAGGGGATCAGCGAGAAGATGCTCGCCCAGTCCCTGCGCGCCCTCGTGCAGGACGGCCTGATCTGGCGGCAGGTCGAGCCAACTACACCACCGCAGGTCACCTACGGGCTGACGGAGTTCGGCCGGGACGTGAGCGAGCCACTGGTGGAACTGTTCAACCGGATCACCCGGCGTCTGGTCGCGCCGGAGGCGAAGTAGCGTCGGAGATGTTGAACATCCAGGTGATCCCGAACTTGTCCACGAGCGCGCCGGCCTCGTCGCCCCACACCTGCTTCTCCAGCGGCATGGTCACCGTGCCACCGACGGACAACTTCTCGAAATGGCCGCGGAGTTCGCCGTCGCCACCGAGGTAGACCGCGACGTTGTTGCCAGGGGAGTGCAGCACGTCCTCGACCTGACCGTCGACGTCGCAAGCCATCAGCGTGTATCCGTGCGGGGTGTCGAGCTGGGCGTGCATCACCTTGTCGGCGTCAGGGGAGCCCGGCGAGCCGAAATCCGCGACAGTGCCGATCTCCAGCTTGCCGCCGAGCACCTGCCGGTAGAACTCCATCGCCTGCCGGGCGTCGCCGTCGTACCGGATGTACGGATTGAGCCGAGATCCCATGGAATTTGCTCCTTCGTGTCGGTGGACCGCGAGCATTCCACCGAATACACGACATCCACTGACGGGTATTCGCAGCCGAATTCAGGCCAGGCCCCAGTAGGCCAGCCAAGCGTCCAACGCCGGCCCGGGCGGGTTGAGCCGCCGAGCGCGGGCGACGTTCTCCTCGTCCTCAGGAACGACCTCGGCCAAAACCAGCACATTCTCACGAGCTTCGCCGACACCGAACAGTCCCTCGTCAGCCGACCTGCGCAGGGCCGTCTCGATCGCACGCAGCCGAAGATCGAATTCCGCGTCGGACGCATCGTCGTCGGCGATATCGAACACTTCCGGCCGGGCGGCGAACATCTCGCGGACCGGCTTCAGATGCTCCTCACCAACGACCGAAAACGGCGAATCGGCGTAGGAGTAACGGACGTCCTCAGCGTCCGGACGCTGTGCCAGTGCCTCGTGCGACCACGCCGACAACGCCGGGCCGAACGCTTCGCCGGGCGTGGTCAGCGTGACGTAGTAGAACGTGTGGCCGGGGTTGTCGCGGAACAGTTCTGTGACGGCTGCGCGAGTGGCCGTGGTCAACGCGTCCGCAAGGTCGGCTTCGGTGGGAATCACCAGGGCATCGAACCACGACCCGCCGTGTTGGTCATGCCGCGGTCAGACCCGCCACTGGCCGGACTGCATCAGGGTCCTTTCGTCGAGCTCGGCGAACGAGCGCCATGCTTGCAACCGACTCGGGGTGAGCTGGAGGTAGACGAAGCCAGGCGTACGCCGAGGATCAGGACCGCCGCGCAGCAGTGCAGCGAACGGGTTTGCGATGGCCGGATCAATCGTGTCCGGCGCGACGATCTCCATCGTGCCGTCGATCATGACCACGTCGTAGTGGTGACCGATGGCTGCTCGTGCTCGCCCGGTGGCGGCCACGTTGGTCACCGTCCGGCTGTCCGAGAAGGTCGCGAACGTGAGCACTTCGCCGTTGTGGTGGAACAGGAGCGGGACGAGGTGTGCACCGTCGGCGCCGCCCGTGGCCAACCACGCGGTGGTTTCCGAGCGAAGCAGTTCGAGTGCGTCGCTCTTGCGTTGTAAAGGTTTCCTAGGCGGTGGCAGCGTCTCGCTGGTGATGCCCGATGCCGCCATCAGCGATCCTCCGTCAGCAGCCGGGCGTAGCGGTCGAGGTACAGCGGCCAGCCGGCGTCGCCTCCCACGCCGTCGCTGACGGCTTTCCAGCCCGGTCCGTGGCGATCCAGCTTGCGGTGTTCGAGTTCCACGCGCGTGCGCTGCGCGGCTTCTGCGATGAAGCGGACCTCGACCTCGCTCGTGTGCTCGGGGTCGTGTTCGATCTGCCATTGGGGGCTGATGTCCCAGCTGAAGACGACGCGATGCGGGGGAGTGTAGGTCAGTATTCGGGCCCACCGACACTCGCTGCCATCGACCCCGCGGTCGAAGATGTGACCACCGACGTGAGGTTCGAACACCGTCTCGGCGATCTCGGCCCGAAGCAAATTGTGTTCGGGTGGCTTGAAGTCACCGAATCGCTCGGTGAAGACGGTGAAGGCCCGGTCGATCGGGGCGTTCACGACAACTTCCTTGCGGACCACCGTACTCGTTGCCTGGGTCATTGCTGATCTCCTTCGGGTTGTTCGACAGCGTCCTTGTAGGCGGCCAGCGCGCGGTTCCAGAAAGTGTCGAGCTGATCGCGCAGCGCGCCAACGGCTGCCGCATTGAGCTGGTAGATGCGCTTCGTGCCGACGGGACGGTCGTTGACCAGACCTGCGCCCTTGAGGGCCTTGAGGTGCTGGGATACCGCTGGTCGGCTGATCGGAAGCTGGTCGGCGAGTTCCCGGACGGACTGCGGCCGCTCGGCCAGGCACTCGATGATCGCGCGTCGGCTCGGATCCCCGAGCGCGTTCCACGCTGCATCCGAACCTTGGTAAGTTCCCACGAACCGTAAGTCTAGACTTACGCAATGCCGATGGCAACACCGGCATGTCTGAGCGCGGTCGAACCAGGGTTGCGCGGGCGAGCTCGACAGGGCATGCAACCTCCGAGAGGTTGCATGCGGGGTGACAGTTGGGCGCCAGTCTCATGCGCCAGATCTGCGACGTCGCAGCTCGGATAGCTGGCCGGCACTGACGTCGAGATTCGCCGGTTCGACTGCGGCAGGACAGGGGTCCGCTCGTTTACTTGACATAATGTACATTATCGGCACTTTGACCGACCTGGAGAACGATGGCCGAGAGGGGCCCTTGAGGTGTTGTGAAGGGGTCCTTCGTCGCATGTCACGTGGTGAAAGCGCCCTTCGCCGCGTCCGATGCGGGCATGGCTCCCTTCGGCCCGCTCCGAACCAGGCCGCCGCGGATCTCCTGCGCCGACCCATGGCACCCCCGGGGATGCGAAACGGATGTCCGATCACTCAGCCTCAATACGTCACTGTGACGAATCGATGTGGATCTCTGGGAGTCGTCGATGATCAACGGAGGCGTCAGGTGCGGTTGAATCTCGCCGGACCGGCCGGCCCTGGCGACGACTCGGACTCAAGCGCCGTCCAGGTGGGCCAGGTGTCACGAAAGGGTCGTTCAGGACGAAAAACGTCAGGAACGACCCTTTCATGACATCCAGAGGGCGGCGGGCGAGCCGAGATCCCCCGCGAGAGGTTTCCGGACCCATCACTCCGTTTCATGCATAATCACTATTATGCATGAAATTGAATATAACCGAGTGTAAGACTGTCGGTGCCATGCGGTACAAGATGTTCATGAGGGTTTCCGAGGCACAGCAAGCCTTTTTCGCCGCACGTCGTCCCCGTAAGGATTCTCCTCACACCACCGACGCCTACCGCCGCGACCTCGCCGGCATCACCGCACTCCTGCTCCGCGAGCTGGACCGCTCCCCTGACGAACTCACCGTCGAGATGCTCACCGCCCAGGCGCTCCGCAACGCCTTCGGCGCCTTCGCGGATACCCACGCGAAGAGTTCCGTGCTCCGCGCCTGGTCGACCTGGAATCAGTTCCTCACCTTCTGTGTGTCCGACGGCTTGCTCGCGGGCAATCCGATGGGCGCGGTCGCCCGGCCGAAGGCGCCTCCCCTGACGCCGAAACCGTTGCGGGGTGAGGAAACCCCGGAGCAGCTGCTCGCGGCCGCCGCCGACGGCTCGCGCCGGGCGCGGGATCCTTGGCCCGAGCGGGACGTGCTGGTGATCGCGCTGGGGCTGGTCGCCGGGCTGCGTGCCGCCGAGATGCGGGCTCTGACAGCGCGGTCGCTGGTCGGTCGCCAGGGCGAGATGAGGCTGCACGTCCACGGCAAGGGCAGCCGCGACCGGTCGATCCCGGTGCAGCCGATCATGGAGAAGATCATCGAGGAGTACCTGGCCTCCTGCCGCCGCCGGTTCCCGCAGCAGCGGTTCGGGCCCTCCACTCCCCTCCTCAGGGATCGTGCGGGCGAGCCGATCGGCCGCGGTGCGCTGGAGTACCTCGTCAAATCCTGCTATCGGTGGGCAGGCCTGCACGACCGCGTGCCGGTCGGGGCGAACCTCCACGCGTTGCGGCACACCTTCGCGACACGGCTGGCGGAGGACGGCGCGACGGCGTCGGAGATCATGGCTCTGCTGGGGCACGCGAGCCTCGCGACCAGCCAGAACTACATCGAGGCGACCGGACGTGAGCAGCGTGCGGCGGCCGCGAGCAATCGAACGTACCGGGCGCTGGACGGGATCGTGTAGCTCAGCGGAGTTGTTCGAGGTCCTTGGCGGCTTGGGCGATCTCGCCGGCAAGGCCGCGAAGTTCGGCGACGGAAGCGCCGTCGTCGGCCGCGGTGACGACGTCTTCGGCGGCGCAGCGGAGTTGGAAGAGCCTGTCCTGCAGGGTGGCGATCTCGGTGTCGGAGAGGACGACGGCGTCTTCGGGGAGGCCGCTGCGCTGGAGGGCGGTGCGGCGTTCGTAGGCGCGCTGGCGGCAGGATTGCCCGCAGTAGCGGCGTCGCCTGCCGACGTTGCCGCCCTGTTCGAGCCGTCGGCCGCACCATCCGCAGTGTTTTGGTACCCCCGCGCGGCGGAGTTCGGACACCTCTTCGGCGGACGTCTTCGGCTGTTCGGCCACTTCCCTCACGGATCAGACCCTAGCTGGCCACCCGACAATCATGCCGGGGCCACGACCGAAGTGCACACTAGTGGGGTGCTGACATCGTTTCCGTACCTCGCCGACCCGCTCCCGCGTGCCTTCGCCCATCGGGGCTGGCACCTCGGTGACCTGGAAGGACTGGAGAACTCGTTGCCCGCCTTCCAACAGGCGGTGGCGGAGGGGTATCGCTACCTGGAGACGGATGTGCACGCGACGTCGGATGGTGTGGTGGTCGTTCATCACGACGCGTCGTTGGATCGGACGACGGACGGCGCGGGGTTGATCTCCCGGCAGACGTGGGCCCAGCTGCGGACGGTCAAGGTCGGTGGTCGCGCGCCGTTGTCGCGGCTGGAGGACGTCCTCGAGGAGCTGCCGGAGGCGCGGTTCAACATCGATGTGAAGTCGAACGAGGCGGTGGCGCCCTTCGTCCGGGCGATCGAGCGGACCGGCGCGTACGACCGGGTCGCGGCGGCGTCGTTCTCCGACGCGCGGCTGGCGCGGATCCGGAAGCTGGCAGGGCCGAAGCTGGTGACCGCGATGGGACCGCGTTCGGTGGCGGTGATGTGGGCGAACGGGTTCTTGCCGCTGGTGTCGTTGCGTGCGTTGTCGCGGGGTGCGATGGCGCAGGTGCCGGTGCGGCAGGGGCGGTTGAAGGTGGTGGACCGGGCGTTCCTGCGGCAGGCCACGCGTGGGGGTTTCGAGGTGCACACGTGGACGGTGGACGATCCGGCGGAGATGCGGCTGTTGCTGGATCTCGGGGTGCACGGGATCGTGACGGATCGGCCGGATCTGCTGCGTGAGGTGCTTCGGGAACGCGGTGCTTGGCCTTCTTGAACCGCGTTTAGTCCTCTAAATGCGCCGTAAGCGCATTTAGAGGACTAAACGCTGGGGTCATCGGGGTGCTTTGCCGTTCCAGGCGGCGTCCCAGGTCTTGGGTCCGAGCCGTCCTGAGTCGTTGATGCCGTTGGCTCGCTGGAGGGCGAGGACGGCTTCGCGGGTTTTGTCGTAGTAGCAGCCTGTTCCGGTGAAGCCGTAGCCGAAGGCGTTCATCCGCAGTTGGAACTGCTTCAGCGGTACCGCGCAGTCGCCGTAGGCGTAGACGACGCCGGGCCAGGCGGGTTTGGGTCCGCCGGGCGGTGCGGGCGGGGTCGGCTTCGGCTTGGGCGGAGGCGGCGGGGCGGGTTGTCCTCCCCCGCCGATGTAGGCGGAGTCGGCGTAGGACGGGACGCGTTTGCTGCGGCCGTCGCTGTCGTTGCGGAAGCCGAGTTTGCCGGCGCATTCCCAGGGTTGCCAGCCGCGCATGCGGTAGAGGTAGAGGGCCCGGTAGTCCTGCTCGCGGGGGGCGGCCTGGTCGGGTCGTCCTTGGCCGCCGACGCTGCGCCAGGTGGGCAGGTCGAACTGGTAGGCGCCGTAGTAGCCGTTGCCGGTGTTGATGTTGTAGCGCCCGCTCGATTCACACATGCGGAGCTTGGCCCAGTGGGAGCCGTGGGGATCCGCGGCGGCGGATCCGGTGGTGGCGATCTGCAGGCCCGTCACGGCGAGGGCGAGCAGGAGCGTTCTCGCCACTACGCGGTGTGCTGTGCGAAGGCGATGGGTCCTCATGAGCGGAACAGTAAGTATCAGTCCCGTGCTTCACAAGAGTCACAGATCGCTCACCAGCCTCACATGAAACACACGGGGATCGTGGCAGCGACACGCCGACGATGGTCGGGAAGGTGTCCGGGAAGGGTTCGTCCCGCGTCGAAACGAACACGGTCCGGACTCGTGCCGGACAGGTGGGTGTGATCACCAGTAGTCTCCCGCTGACCTCGACGTTCTCGACTTCAGGAGCAGTGCATGACGGTGGCCGAGACCCGTGATCGCAAGCGGGTGTGGCGGGCTTGGTACCTCTATGACTGGGCCAATTCGCCGTTCTATTCGTCGGTGATCACCGTCTTCGGAGCGCTCTATTTGAGCGAGGTCGCGTCGGCGGACGCGAAGGCGAATTTCACCCTTAACGGGGACAGGGCGTGTACCGATTCGAGTGGAGCTTCGAGCACCCTTCAGAACTGCGACGTCACTTTGTTCGGGCTCCACTTCCCCGCGGGATCGCTGTGGGGGTATCTGCTGTCGATCGCGACGGTGACCCAGGTGCTGGTGCTGCCGATCGCCGGCGCGATCGCGGACCGGAGCAGGCACAAGCGGCGGATCCTCGGTGGTTTCGCGTTCCTCGGCGCGGTGGCGTCCGCGTTGATGTTCTTCATCGCGGGGACGAACTGGGAGGTCGGGGTCTGGACGTTCATCCTGGCCAACATCGGTTATGGCGGTGCGCTGGTCGTCTACTACTCGTTCCTGGTGGACATCGCGGAGCCCGATGAGCGGGACGCGGTGTCGTCGAAGGGATGGGCGTTCGGGTATCTCGGTGGTGGTCTGGCGCTGGCGCTGCAGCTCGGGTTCTTCCTTGGGCACGAGGCTTTCGGGGTGAGCGAGTCGCTCGCCGTCCGGATCTGCTTCCTGACGTCGGGGATCTGGTGGGCGGTGTTCACGATCCCGGCGGTGCGGGCGCTCCCCCAGACTCACGTGCCGAAGTCGGGCGAGCGGGGCCTGTCGGTGTTGACGGCCGGGTTCAAGGAGCTGAAGCGGACGATCAAGGACGCGCGGGCCTATCCCCTGACGCTGGCGTTCCTCGGGAGCTATCTGGTCTTCACCGACGGGATCACGACGGTGGTGGCGGTCTCGGCGCAGTACGGCAAGGACGAGCTGAAGTACAGCACCCAGGTGCTCATCGTCACGATCCTGGTGATCCAGTTCCTGGCGTACGCCGGGGCGATGATCCACGGGGCGATCGCGGCGCGGATCGGGGCGAAGAAGACGATTCTGGGCAGTTTGGTGGCCTGGGTGGTCGTGCTGTGCTTCGCGTTCTTCATCGAGGCCGGGCAGCCGCTGCAGTTCTACGCGGTGGCGGTCGGGATCGGGCTGGTGCTGGGCGGAACGAACGCGTTGTCGCGGTCGTTGTTCGGGCAGATGATCCCGGAGGGGAAGGACGCGCAGTACTTCTCGCTGTACGTGGTCGGTGAGCGGGGGACGTCGTGGCTCGGTCCGCTGTTGTTCGCGGCGGTCGGGCAGATCACCGGTTCGTTCCGGTGGGCGATCATCGCCCTGGTGGTGTTCTTCGCGCTCGGTTTCGTGTTCGTGTGGCTGGTGCCGGTGCGCCGGGCGATCGAAGCGGCGGGCAACCGACCACCGGCGGTGCTGTGAGGGCGGAGCGTGCCGATAGGGTCGGGCGTCGTGACCGTACTGAAGGAGAGTGGCCCGGATCCCACGGACGCGTTGTCGTCGGTGCCGGTGGCGGGTTCACGGCGGGGTGTGCCGGTCGTCGGGAAGCTGAAGTTCTGTTACGGGCCGATGGACTGCGGGAAGTCGACGCTGGCGTTGCAGATCGACCACAACCACGCGCGGCAGGGTCGTCGCGGGATGGTGTTGGTGCGGCATGACCGGTCCGGGGAGCCGCAGATCACGAGCCGGATCGGGTTGACGCGCAAGGCGATCGAGGTGGGGAACGAGACCGATCTGCGGTTGCTGGTGCGTGAGCAGTGGGCGGCCGGGCGGCATGTGGATTACCTGATCGTCGACGAGGCGCAGTTCTTGTCGCCCGATCAGGTGGATCAGCTCGCTGAACTGGCCGATGACGTCCAGATCGACGTGTACTGCTTCGGGATCGCGACGGATTTCCGGAGTGTGTTGTTCCCGGGTGCGGCACGGTTGTTCGAGCTGGCGGACGAGTTGCAGCCGGTTCAGGTCGAGGTGCTGTGCTGGTGCGGACAGACGGGGCGGTTCAACGCGCGGGTGTCCGACGGCGAGGTGCTGCGGGCCGGGGACACCGTGGTGGTGGCGGATACCGAACAGATGGTCGTTGAATCTTCATCGGCATCACGTTCTGAGGGCGAACCGAACACGGTCCGTTATCAGGTATTGTGCCGTCGCCACTTTCGACTGGGCGACCTGGGCCCCTCCTCGGCCCAACACGGTCAGTTACGGTTGACGTGACAGGCGTACTACTAGCCCATCTGGGGGATATCCGCACCAAGATGGCCGTATTGACGTCACGCCAGAGCGCGAAACCACTCCTACTAGGAGAAGCTGTTGCCACCGGGTGACACAGCTCATCGTGAGCAAGGACATGCTGTCCAGGGAATCCTCTGGCCCTCATTGTCGTTGCATAGGGTGAGCATCACCCTGGCTCCACCCGGAGCTGACTGAAAGGACCCCCATCATGGCCGACCGTGTTCTCCGTGGAAGCCGGCTGGGAGCGGTCAGCTACGAGACCGACCGCAACCACGACCTCGCGCCTCGGCGCACCGTGCGCTACGCCTGCCCCAAGAACCACGAGTTCGAGGTGCCCTTCTCCGACGACGCCGAGATCCCTTCGGTGTGGGAGTGCAGGCTGCACGGCAGCGAGTCCGAGATCGTGGACGGCGGGCAGCCGGAGCAGAAGAAGGTCAAGCCCCCGAGGACGCACTGGGACATGCTCCTGGAGCGCCGTTCGATCCCGGAGCTCGAAGATCTGCTCAACGAACGTCTCGCCGAGCTGAAGGGACGCAGGACCACCCGGTCCGCCTGACGCACGGCACAAGTAGCTAGCCCCACCACGAACCGGCGAAGCCCCCGCGACCTCCCTCCGCGGGGGCTTCGCCGTGTCTTGGGGACATGTGGTGGTCAGGTGCCTTCACGGACTTGGAACGCACCACAGCGGGGATTCATCAGCGGGCGGTCAGGCGGAGACCAGGCCGGTGCGAAGAGGCGCCAAGGCGTCGCGGAGGCGCCGCAGGTGCTCGGGTGGCGATTCGAGCAGCGGGAGACGGACGGTCGCGTGCGGGATGACGCCGAGATCGGCTAGTGCGGCCTTCGCCATGATCGCTCCCTGCGAGGTGCGCATGATCGCGTCGGCCAGGGGTAGCAGCGTGGCGTTGAGGGCTCGCGCGGTGTCGAGGTCTCCCCCGCGTACGGCGGCGATGAGTCCGGCGTTTCGGTCGGCGTAGGCGTTGCCCACGACGCTGACCAGGCCGGTGGCGCCCGCGGCGAGGTACGGCAGGTTGAGTTCGTCGATGCCGCAGTAGTAGGCCAGCCTGGTGCGCGTCATGACGGACATCGCTTCGAACAGGTCGCCTTTGGCGTCCTTCACGGCTCGGATCCTGGGATGCCGGGCGAGTTCGATGAGGGTCGCCGCCTCCATGGCCGTCCCGGTGCGGGCCGGGACGTCGTAGAGCATCACGGGTAGTTCGGTGGCGTCGGCCACGGCTTGGCAGTGCGCCACGATCCCGGCCTGTGTCGGCTTGGAGTAGTAGGGACAGACCAGCAGGAGCGCGTCGGCGCCGGCCGCCTCGGCTTCCTTCGCGCGCCGGATGCAGGCGGCGGTGTCGTAGGTGCCGACGCCGGCGATCACGCGCGCCCGGTTACCGGCGTGGCCGGCGACGGTGTGGACGAGCCGGGCGGCTTCGGTGTCGGTCAGGGTGGGTGACTCGCCGGTGGTCCCGCCGACGACGATGCCGTCGCAGCCGGTGTTCAGCAGGTGGTCGACCAGGCCGGAGAGGCCGGGTTCGCTGAGTGCGCCGCCGGGTTCCATCGGGGTGACCATGGCGACGAGGTTGGAGCCGAAGAGGGTCTCGGTCATGCGATCGATCCTGTCGGCGTCGATACCTGCGGTCCAGCGATGGTTTTTGGCCGGTATTGCGTAGCCTGGCTTCATGATCGAGGTCGGAGCCCTGCGGGCACTGCGGTCGGTGGCCGCGCTGGGGACGTTGGCGCGGGCTGCGGACGAACTGGGGTTCACGGCGTCGGCGGTGTCGCAGCAGATCAAGCGGCTGGAACGCCAGATCGGGATGCCGGTGCTCGCTCCGGCGGGACGCGGCGTCGTGCTCACGCCGGCGGGTCAGGCCGTGGTCGAGTCCTCCCTGGAGGTGTTCCAGGCGCTCGAGCGCTGCGCCGAGGCCGCTCAGTCGGTGGCGGAGGGCGCGCCGCGCGGCGTTTTGCGGGTGGCCGCGTTCTCGACAGGTATCCGCGGGCTCCTCGCCCCCGTTCACCCGCGGCTGCTGGCGCGCTACCCCGATCTCCGGCTGCACATCACCGAGCAGGACCCCGACCAGGCGTTGCACAGCGTCGAGGCTGGTACGGCCGATCTCGCGCTCCTGCACGACGCCGACGGCCTGCCCGTCCCGCTCTCCCCCGCCCTGTCCCGGCGCCTGGTGCACACCGATCTCGGCGACGTCGTCATGGCCGGGACCCATCCACTGGCGCGAGCCGAGCCGCCGCTGGACGGTGCGGACCTTGCCGGGCACGCGTGGGTCACCAGTCCGCCGGGCACGGTGTGCCACCAGTGGTTCCGGCGTCTGTTCGCCGGACTGCCGGAAGAGCCCGATGTCCGGCATCTGGTGGACGACTTCTCCACGCAGTTGTCGCTCGTCGCCTCCGGCGAGGTGCTCGCGCTGATCCCGCGGCTGGCGCGCCCGCCCTTGGCCGAAGGGCTCGTCGTCCGGCCGCTGCGGCGCCCGCCGACGCGCGAGGTGCACGCGGCGTGGCGCCGCAGCGCCGAGGCGAGCCCGGCGATCCGCGCTGTCCTCACGGAACTCCAGGGGAACACTTACGCGGCTTGATACCCCGGGATGTCCTCGACACGGTGATACACCGCCAGGCCGCGGGAGAGCGCGATGGCGACGTCCTGGTCGGCCCCGGCGGAATCGCCCGGCAGCCGCAGGACGGCGTCGCAGTGGTGCAGCAGCCTCTCGGCCGTCGGATACATGATCTCTTTGGCGATCGGGTCGGCGACGGTCTTCCCGCCGGCGCCGCGCAGCACCGGGAGCGCGACCCACTCGCCGATCATCGGCACGTGCCCGCTGCGGAAGATCGGCCAGGCAGCCTCTTCGAGCCGGGCGAGGTTGCGGGCGAGGAGTTCGGGGTCGTCGCCCGTTCCGGAGCGGAACGGACCGGCGATGAGGATCATCAGAGGTTTGCTCATGCGCCGGAGCATAATGTGCAACAATCGGCAGGAACAAGGAGGAACGTGCACATGTTGGCTGCGCAGCGACGAGACCTGCTGATGGAACGACTCAAGACCGAAGGCCGCATCGTGGCGAAGGATCTCGCCGCCGAACTCGGCATATCGGAAGACAGCATCCGCCGTGATCTGCGAGAACTCGCGGACGCCGGACTCTGCCAGCGGGTCTACGGCGGAGCACTGCCGGTCTCCCCGGCCACCGCGGACTACGCGACGCGCATGGCGGTCAGCGTCGCGGGCAAGGAACGGATCGCGAAACGTGCGGCAGCGTTGATCCGGCTCGGATCGACGGTCATCCTCGACGGCGGCACGACCGCGCTCGCGCTGGCGAAGGCGCTGCCCGTCGACCTCGAAGCGACGATCGTCACGCACAGCCCCACGGTCGCGGCCGCGCTCGTCACGCATCCGAAGGTCGAGGTGTTCCTCATCGGCGGACGGCTCTTCAAACACTCCGCCGTCACGTGCGGGGCGGCCGCGGCCGAGGCTGCCGAAGGGATCAACGCCGATCTGTTCTTCCTCGGCGTCACCGGCGTGCATCCCGAGACCGGGCTCACCACCGGGGACTCCGATGAGGCCGCGATGAAACGCACCCTCGCCAAACGGTCCGCCGACACCTACGTGCTGGCCAGTTCGGAGAAGATCGGCGCGGCCTCGCCGTTCACCGTGCTCCCCCTGTCCGACGTCGCGGGCGTGATCACCGACGCGGCGCCGGACGAGCCGACGGTGCGGGAACTGGGAAAGCTCGGGGTGAGCGTGCTGGGGGTCAGCCCTTCTTGGCCAGCCCGCGAAGCTGCTGCCAGCGACGCTTGAGCCCCCACAGGCCGACCAGGATGATCGCCTCGCGTACGACCGAACCGCTCATCTTCGACTGACCGACCTCGCGTTCGGTGAAGGTGATCGGCACCTCGACCACCTCGAACCCGGCGAGCGCCGTGCGGAACGCCAGGTCGATCTGGAAGCAGTAGCCCCGCGAAGCGATCTCGTCGAGCGGGAGCTTCTCCAGCACCGTGCGGCGGTACGCGCGGAAGCCCGCGGTGATGTCCTTGATCTTCGTGCCGAGCGCGATCCTCGCGTAGAGGTTCGCCACCCAGGAAAGCGCCTTGCGCTGGAACGGCCAGTTCACCGTGCTGCCACCGGGAACGTACCGGGAGCCGATGGACAGATCCGCGTCCTCGAGCGCCGCCAGCACCCGCGGCAGATCCTCCGGCGCGTGCGAGCCGTCGGCGTCCATCTCGACGATGGTGGCGTAGTCGCGAGCGAGACCCCAGCGGAAACCCGCGACATACGCGGCGCCCAAGCCGGCCTTCTCGGTCCGGTGCATGACGTGGATCCGCTCGTCGGCCTTCGCGAGCTCGTCCGCGACGTCGCCGGTCCCATCCGGGCTGCCGTCGTCCACGACGAGGGCGTTGACCTCCGGGAGTACATCGAGCAGGCGTTCCAGGATCGGGCCGATGTTCTCCCGCTCGTTGTACGTCGGGACCACCACCAGCACCGGGTCGATTCCCTGGGCCCCCCGTGGCGCCTGCGCCATCCGCTTTTCCTCCGTGTTCCGGCGGGTCAGCCCGCCGCTTCCCTCGTTGCCTTGGCGACGCTCGCGCGCCGGGTGCGGAAACGGAGCACGTACCCGCCGGTAACCCCGGCGATCGCCAGAGCCAACAGCCCGTACTCCGTCGTTACACCGAGTCGATCCGACAGCGTAGTCTGCTGCCTCAGCGGCACGCGCCCCACCAGGGAGTCTGCGGTGAACAGGCTGGTGGAGGCCGTGATCGAACCGTCCGGCGCGACGATCGCGCTGACTCCGCTGGTGGCGGAAACGATCACCGCGCGCCCATGCTCGACCGCCCGCAGCCGCGACATCGCCAGCTGCTGGTAGCTCATCTCCCCTGGCCCGTACCAGGCGTTGTTGGTGGGTACGACGAGCAGTTCCGCGCCGTCGGCCACCGACTCCCGCGCCGGGTAGTCGAACGCCGTCTCGTAGCAGATGAAGACGCCGACCTTGGTGCCCGCGACCGACAGTGCGGCGTTGGCTCCGTTGCCCGGTGTCATGTTCGCCACGCTGTCGACGAACGGTGTCACCAGCTTCGCGAGCTCACGGGCCGGGACGTACTCGCCGAACGGGACGAGTTGCTGTTTGGCGTAGCGCTGTCCCGGTCCGGTGACCGGATCCCAGACGAGCGCGGAGTTCTGAGCGCTTCCGTCGGGCAGCCGGACCAGCGCGCCGATGATCGCCTGCGTGCCGTAGTCGCGGACCATCTGGTCGACGCCGGCGTCGCCGGTGCGCATGGCCATCGCGGTCTCGGGCCATACGAGCAGGTCGACCTTGGTGTTGCTCGCCTTGAGCTTTTCCAGCAGGCGGGCGCTTTCGGCGAGGTGGTTGCTCCGGAGTTCGTCGCGGCGGCCTTCCAGCGCCAGGCCGATGTCCGGGGCGTTGCCCTGCACCGTGGCGACGGTGAGTTCGCCGTCCTGGGCTTCGGTGCCGATCGTCGGCCACACCGCGAGCCCCGCCACCACGGGCACCAGCGTCAGCGCCGAAGCCGCCACCAGGGAACGCCGCGGATCGGCGCCCTTCAGCCGCAGGCAGAGCGCCGCGAGCCCGAAACCGGTCGCCACGACGGCGAGCCCGACCAGCGGAGCGCCGCCGATCGAGGCCAGGGAGACGAAGGCGCCTTCGGGCTGGCTGAACGCGACTCGGCCCCACGGGAAGCCGCCGAAGGGGAACCACGTGCGCGGTGTCTCCAGCGCGATGATCACCAGGGCCGCCCACAGCGGCCCGAGCGGCAGCCGCCACACCACGGTGGCGAAAGCCCCGCCGAAACCGAGATACACCGACAGCGCCATCGCCAGACCGAGCCACGGCCACGGCCCGAAGCCCGGGCCGAGGAAATCCAGCAGCCACGTCAGCAGCGGCAGGAAGAACCCCATCCCGAACACGAACGCGTAACCGAACGCGCCCCGGAACCTTCGTCCGTGCACCACCAGCGCGAAGCCGGTGAACGCCAGCGGCGCGAGCCACCACAGCGGACGCGGCGCGAAACTGAGGTACAGCGTGAAACCCGACGCCGCGGCGACGAGGAAACGCACGAGCCAGGCACGGGAGAAGCGCTTCCGGGGCGCCGCTTCGGGGTCCGGGTCGGTCACGGTCGTGGACACTCCTGAACCCTAGGCCGTCCGGGTGAACAGATCGTGGATGACCTGTCCGCCGCGGACGGTGCGCAGGCAACGGGGCAGTGTCGCGCCCTCCGCGAGGTTCGGCAGCGGGGGCACACCCGCGCGCGGGTCGGTCGACCAGCGCTGCACGCGCGAGTCCGGTGTCGCCACGACGAGGTCTTCGGCGTCCCAGATCGCGTAGTGCGCCGGAGCGCCCGGGACCAGGCTGCCGGTGACGCCGTCGTTGACGCCGGCGGCGCGGTGTCCCGCCCGGGTGTGGGCGGTGAAGGACGCGCGGGCGGACAAGCCCGAGCCAGGCGTGCGGTGGTAGGTCCCGGCGCGGACAGTGGCCCACGGGTCGACCGGCGTGACGGGGGCGTCGGAGCCGAAGGCGAGCAGGAGTCCTTCGGCGGCCATGGCGGCGAAGGGATTGAGCTTCGCGGCCCGTTCCGCGCCGAGGCGTTCGGTGTACATGCCGTGGGTGCCGCCCCATTCCGCGTCGAACTGCGGCTGGACCGAAGCGACCACACCCCAGCCCGCGAGCGCCTTCGCCTGGTCGACGTCGATCATCTCGACGTGTTCGAGCCGGTGGTGGCGGGCGGCAAGCGCTCGACGACCGACGGTCTTCTCCGCGAGCCGGAATCCTTCGACGACCTCCGCGACGGCGGCGTCGCCGATGACGTGGAAACCGGCCTGGAGTTCTGCCTCGGTGCAGGCGCTGATGTGTTCGGCGATGGCGGGGGCGTCGAGGTAGAGCGTCCCGGAGGTGCCGTGGGCGTCGGCGTACGGCTCGTGCAGGGCGGCGGTGCGGGAGCCGAGCGCGCCGTCGACGAACAGGTCGCCCGCGACTCCCCTGGCGCCGAGCGCGCGGGCGGTGTCGACGCCGCCGCGTTCGCCCCAGTAACCGACGACTTCCGGCAGTCCCGGTTCCGACGCGAGCGCGAGCAGGTCGGTGAGGTCTTCGGCGCCGGAGATGTCCGGGCCCGCGCATTCGTGGACGCTCACGACCCCGCGTGCGGCGGCTTCGGCGAGGAACGCGCGCTGGGCTTCGCGGCGTTGCCGCGGCGTGATCGCCTCGCGCATCGCGGCCCGCACGAGGTGGTGGGCGTCGCGGGTCAGTGGTCCGTCGGCCGACCAGCCCGGCGCCTCGTGGACGCCGGGGGCGAGCGCGACGAGCGCGCTGGAGACGAGCGCCGAGTGGACGTCGACCCGGCTCAGGTACACCGGGGCGCCGTTCGAGGCCTCGTCGATCTCCGCGCGGCTGGGCAGCCTGCCGTCGGACCAGCGTGATTCGTCCCACCCGTGCGCGACGAGCACCTGGCCGGGGCGGACGGCATCGCGGACCGCGGCGAGGAGCTCGCGGCCGCCGCTGATGTTCGCGAGGTCCAGCCCGGCGAGGTGCAGGCCGGTCGCGGTGGCGTGGACGTGCGCGTCGACGAAGGCAGGGGCGACGAAGGCGCCATCGAGGTCGACGACCTCGGCGTCGGGATGCAGCGCCTTGGCCGGGCCGTCCTGTCCCACCCAGACGACGGTGCCGTCGGTGATCGCCATGGCGGTGGCGTCGGGGGCCGAGGGGCTGTAGATACGCCCGCCGAGCAGGAGCGTGGTTCGCGCGTTCGTCACGTTCCCGAGTTTGCAGCGTGCCGAAGACCAGGTGACCGGCGGGTCGGCGAGATTTCGACACACCACGCAAGACAGGAATATTTACGTCTTCCGAACGATGTGACAGGATATTTTCACGCGTTTCCGACGACGAGGAGTACAAGTGACTGCGATCCAGGAACCGACCTCGCCGGTGGCCGCCTACGATCAGCCCTACGACTACACCCGAGTCGAGCTGATCGAACCCGACTGGCGCCGCTTCCCCGGCTGGCACGACGTGACCGAGGCAGAGTGGCGTGACGCGCAGTGGCAGCGAGTGCACTGCATCCGCAACGCCAAGCAACTGCGTGCCCTCATGGGCGACCTGCTCGAAGAGCGCTTCTACGAAGACATGCTCGCCGACCAGCGCGAGATGGCCACGATGTCGATGCTGCTGCCCCCGCAGATGATCAACACGATGGCGCCCAACGCCGGCACCGACCCGGCGAAGGTGACCGAGGCCTGGTACGCCGACCCGATCCGCCGCTACATGCTCCCGGTGCGCAGTGACCGCGACACCGAGTGGCCGAGCCACCCGCACTCCGAACGGGACTCACTGCACGAGGCGGAGATGTGGGTCGTGGAGGGGCTGACGCACCGCTACCCCACCAAGGTGCTCGCCGAGATGATCTCCACCTGCCCCCAGTACTGCGGGCACTGCACCCGGATGGACCTGGTCGGCAACTCCACCGAGCAGGTCGAGAAGCACAAGCTCTCGCTCAAACCGGTCGACCGCCAGGACGCGATGATCGAGTACCTGAAGAAGACCCCTGGCGTGCGTGACGTCGTGGTCTCCGGCGGCGACGTCGCCAACGTGCCCTGGCCGCAGCTGGAGTCGTTCCTCATGCGGCTGATGGACATCGACACCGTCCGCGACATCCGGCTCGCGACCAAGGCGCTCGCCGCCCTGCCGCAGCACTGGATCCAGCCGAAGGTCGTCGAAGGCCTCGAACGCGTCGCCGGCACCGCGCAGCGCCGCGGCGTCAACCTCGCGATCCACACCCACGTCAACCACGCCCAGTCGGTGACCCCGCTGGTCGCGGAAGCCGCCAGGACCGCCCTCGACGTCGGCGTCCGCGACGTGCGCAACCAGGGCGTGCTGATGAAGGGCGTCAACGCGACCCCGGCCGACCTGCTGGACCTGTGCTTCGCGCTGCAGGGCGAGGCGAACATCCTGCCGTACTACTTCTACATGTGCGACATGATCCCGAACGCCGAGCACTGGCGGGTTTCCGTGCACGAGGCACAGGAACTGCAGCACGCGATCATGGGATATCTGCCCGGCTATGCCACTCCACGCATCGTCTGCGACGTCCCGTACGTCGGGAAACGTTGGGTCCACCAGCTCGCCGAATATGACCGTGAGCTGGGAATTTCCTACTGGACGAAGAACTACCGCACCGGGATCGAGCACGAGGACCCCGAAGCCTTGCAGCGTCGCTACCCGTACTACGACCCGATCTCCACCCTGCCCGAAGCCGGCCAGAAGTGGTGGGCCAGCCAGCACGGCTGACTTCTCTATGTGGCTAGATGAAACCGGTGGCCCCGAACGACGTTCGGGGCCACCGGCAACGGCAAGCCGCAGACGAGGTGAACACCGACCGGCTTTCAACCGGAGACGCCCAGTCTGCAGGGTTGGCCGAGTAGGACTTGAGACGCATCTCAGACCAGACCAGTGCAGACGTCGCCAGTCTGGGGCGACATTGACCTCCAGCCTGCCCCAGAGATCCTGTCTGGCCATGCGCGGTAGAACCACCGAGAGAGCATCCAGCGGGTCGGATCTTCAGTGGTGACCACCCGGGGGCGGCCCACGCGCCGGCGGGCAGTCCCGTGTTCTTCGCGAGCTGGTCGGTGTATT
Organism: Amycolatopsis sp. NPDC057786; assembly: GCF_042797905.1. Lineage (NCBI taxonomy): Bacteria > Bacillati > Actinomycetota > Actinomycetes > Pseudonocardiales > Pseudonocardiaceae > Amycolatopsis > Amycolatopsis sp. NPDC057786. Next base: position 144,559 of record NZ_JBHVKW010000006.1, on the reverse strand, counting down.
GCGGGATCCAGGCCGACACGCTGTAGAGGCCGATGACCGACACCACGGTGATCAGGAGAAGTCGCAGAGCCCGCCGACGCAGGTGCGGCTGACTGAACACCGACGTGAACGGAGACCGCAGGAGCTCTCGGTCCGCTGGGCTGACCTGTCCACCGCCTGCCGCGGTGGCCTTGGCCTTGCGCCTGCGGTCGCGGATTTCTGTCCACATCTCCGGGTCGTGGACGGCTCGGCGCACGTAGAGCACGATCAGTGCGGGCAGGGCGCCGACGAGGAACAGATACCGCCAGGCCTCCGGCCCATCACGCCGTGGGCGGGCTCCGCTGCCGAACAGGCCCAAGACCTGCTTCCGGCGCTGAGCGAAGGAAGCCCCGCATCCGGCGCAGGCGACCCCACTGCAGGGGGCCGTCGGCGTAGGCAGGTGGGCGTTGCGGTTCCCGCGGACGATCCCGCCGAGCCACCTGTGCCGCGAGTCGCGACCGGATGTGCCGGTGCGCGACGCGCTGCCGTCGAGTCCGACGCGGCTCGACCATGGCATGCTCACCCGTAACCACCCAGACCTTCGTGTCGGGAACGCCGGGCTGATCGCGGTGACCGGGCCTGCCGAGCGGTTTCGACCCGGCCGCCGGATGGGGAGATCAGCAGACGGGTCTGCAGCTCGATCGAGAATCGCTGGACAGGATCGTCGAGATCGATCGCACACAGCGCTTCGATGCGCTGCAACCGGTAGCGAAGGGTGTTGCGATGTATCCGGAGTGCGGCCGCGGCCCGGGTGGCGTCGCAGCCGGCGTCGAACCAGCATCGAAGCGTGTTCAAGTATTCGACGCCGCGAGGGGACTCGTCGCGGCGCAGTACGTCGAGTGCTCCGGAGAGCAGGCCGGGATTTTCGGCGGCGAGGCAGGCCAGTTCGGCGATCAGGGCGTGCGGGCGGAGATCCGCCAGCGCGGCGGTGGCCGGTACCGGCCGCCTGACCAGCACGCTCGTGGCGTGGCGGAGCGAACCACGTTCAACACGGAGCTCGTCGCCGGTGGCACAGGGACGGCCGACACAGGCCACCAGCGGCACTCCCGCGCTCGCGGAGGCACGCCGTCGCAGGCGCTCGGCGAAGTCGGCAGGCCCCGAGCCGGGGGTGGAAGGGAACAACACGAACACGAGGTCGTCCACGATCGCGGTGGCCGCGCCCGGATCGAGCATGCGCGCGCAGCGTGCCAGTCCGCCCTCGATGTCCGAGGTCGCCGCGGGCGCGTCGGCGTGGGCACCGAGGCCGAGGAGGCACCACTGCCGGCTTGTGCCGAGCCGTTCGGTCAGCGCCTGCAGCGATCCCGTTCCGGTCAGCAGTCCACGCAGCAGTTCGGCCCGGATCGCGTCCTCGTCGGCGCGTCCGGTGGGCTCGTCGAGGAACCAGGCCGCGGCGGCCGTCGCCACGTCGCTCAGCATCCGCGGCGCGGAATCGGGTGTGTCGGGGCCGGGCGCGAACAGCACGTAGCCGCCCACCACCTTGCCGACGTCGACCGGGGCGGCCCACCGGGGTCCCGCGCCGGGAACGTCGAGGCACACGATGCTCCGCACCCTCGCGAGTCGCTCCCGCACCACCGCCGGGACGCGCCGGGCGAGGATAGTCTCGCTGGTGAGTTCGTCGACCGTGCCTTGGTACGCGAAAGCGAGCACACGGAAGGCGTTGTCGGTCAGCATGACGGCACCGTCCAGCGCGAGTGCCGCGCTCTCGGCGAGGTCGTAGAGTCCGCCGGCGGTCGGGTTCGTGCCGTGGGCGCCGAACCGGGTGCCGGACAGCAGCGACCGGACCAGTGTGCCGATATCGTCCCAGCCGACCCGCTCGTCCACCGCGAGGACCGGCACCCGGGGTCGTGCGGCGGCCGCTGTGATCCCAAGTTCCGCTTCGCGCACCACGACCGCGGCGGCGTCCGCTTGGTCAGCCGCCGCCAAGACCGCGGCGAGCTCTTCGCCACTCGGACAGGGCGTCGTCACCAGCACCAGCTGATGCCGGCCCGGCGACCGGGTGGGGTCCCAGTCCGTCACCCCGGTCAGGGGGCGGTCAAGTCCCGAAGCCGGGTCGAGCACGCTGAACCAGCCCCGCCGCGCGCCGACGAGGAGCGGTAACCGGATCGCTGCCCTCGTCTCCGGTGGTGAGACGACATCGAGCACCGTCATCGGACCGCTCCTTCCGTCCACGCCACGTCGCGTAGGCGGAAGGCTATGCAACTGCCGAAACGCCGTCAGTGGGCGCACAGCCCTGTGGAGATCGGTTCCCAGGGCGGTGAGCACTCCTCAGGCCAAGGCCCGTAGCCGAGGCAGGAGATCCTTGCGGGCCAGTTCGAGGAACCGGGCCTGATCGCCGCCGGGAGCGTGCAGCACCAGATCGGTGAAACCGGCGTCGACGTAGGGGCGGATCCGCGCCACGACCTCGTCCGGGTCGGCGGAGACGATCCATCTGGAGGCGACCTGGGACAGCGGGAGCTCGTCGGCGACCCGTTCCATGTCGACGGGATCGGAGATGCCGTGTTTCTGTTCGGGTGTCAGGGAAAGCGGCGCCCAGAACCTGGTGTTCCCGGCGGCGGCCCGAGCGTCGGTGTCGTAGGACAGCTTGATCTCGATCGAGCGCGCGACGTCCGAGGGTTGCCGGGCGGACTGCTCCGCCCCGGCGTCGACGGCGGGCTGCAACTTCTCCGTGTAGAGCTCCATCCCCTTGCCGCTGGTGCAGATGAAGCCGTCCGCCACCCGGCCGGCGTACTTCGCCACCACCGGTCCACCGGCCGCGACGTAGATCGGTACCGGCACCGGCGGGCGGTCGTAGACCGTCGCGTTCTCGGTGCGGTAGTACTCGCCGTCGAAACTCACCCGCTCCTCCGTCCACAAGAGACGGATGAGGTCGATCGCCTCGCGCAGGCGGGCGAACCGTTCCTTGAACCCTGGCCAGTCGAGGCGGGCGACCGAAACCTCGTTGAGGGCTTCCCCGGTACCAAGACCGAGCACGATCCGTCCGGGGTAGAGCGCGCCGAGAGTGCCGAAGGCCTGCGCCACGACTGCCGGGTTGTACCGGAAGGTCGCGGTCAGCACGCTCGTCCCGAGCCGGATCCGTTCGGTCCGCTCCCCCACCGCGGCGAGCCAGGCCATCGAGAACGGTGCGTGCCCGCCGCGGTGCCGCCAGGGCTGATAGTGGTCGCTGACCATCACGGAGTCGAACCCCTGCCGTTCGGCGAGCACGGCCAGTTCCACCAATTCGCGCGGGCCGAATTGCTCGGCCGACGCCTTGTAGCCGACGGTGATTCCCGCGGTCTGTGTGTCCATTCCGGGGAGTCAACCGGCCAGGGCGGGCCGGGTCATCGTGCACGGTGGCCGAACGTGGAGCCGCCGTCCTGTGCGTCCCGTCAGCCGGGTTCGTCCCAGTCGACGTCGACGGCCCGCGTGGCCAGGTGCACGGCCAACCGGTCGTCCGGGTCGCCGAGGTCGGCGGGCAGCAGCTCGGCGACCCGTTCCATCCGCTGCATGACGGTGTTGCGGTGCACGCCGAGGACGGCTCCGGCGGCTTTCGCCGAGGATTGGGCGTCGAGGTAGCACCGCAGGGTGCGGACCAGTTCTCCGGACGGATCGGCCTCGTCGAGCGGAGCGAGCAGGTCAGCCGCGGCGCCGCGCAAGGGGGCCGATCCGTACCAGCCCGCGATCAGGCGCCGGGTGCTGCCGGCGTCGATGTGCTCGACGGCTGCCGGGCGGTGCGCGGTGTGGGCGAGCAAAGCCGCTTGGCGGGCTTGGCCCGCGGAGCGACTGATGCCCGCCGTGCCCGCTTGTGCGCGCCCCACCCCCGCACACAAACGCAGCCCCGGATGCTCGGCTTCGACCGCGGAGAGCGTCCTGGCGAGCCGTTCGATCAGCCGTCCGGGGTCCGCCGCGTCGGCTTGTGCCTCGGTGGTCGACCAGAACACCCAGCCCTCGGCGCGCTCCACGAGCGTGGCGGGCATGCCGTGTTCGGCGAGCTGCTCCTCCAGTTCCGCGCCGAGGGGGGACATCCGGAGCGCGACAGGGGCGGCCGAAACCTGGACCTGCACCGCGGTGTGCCAGCCGGCGAGACGCCAGCCGAGGGCGGTGGCCCGCTCGACCGTGCGGCGTCCCGGCTCGTCCGGCTGTTCGAAGATCTCGTTGAGCAGGAGCGATCGCCGCCGGTGTTCCCGTTCGATCCGGACGGCCTCGCCCGCCACGTGCACCGCGAACGAGAGGGCCGCGATCGCGATCGCGCGCCGGACCGGCTCGAGCAGCACCCCGGCCGCGAACCGGGGCCGCCGCACCGCGATCCAATAGACCGCGGGCCCGGCCGCGTCGATCTGCACCGGTTGCGCCATCAGGTCGCCGTCACCGGTCTCGACGGTCAGGGCGACCGGGCGCGAGTCACCCAGTCGCTCCGCGCACGCGTGGTCCGCGAGCAGCGCGTGCACCGCCGGATCGCCTGCCACGAAACGGGATTCCGCGTCGACGAGGGCGACCGGTTCCCCGAGCGTCGCCGCGAGCTGCGTGGTGAGGGCGTTCGCGTTCGCGGGCGGGCGCTGGAAGCGCCGGGAGGCGTCACCGAGCACGCGCAGTCCCGCGATCTCGGGGGCGCGGACGTAGGGGTCGAACGCGGTGATCACCCCGGCGGGGGCGATGTCGTCGACACCGATGAGCGGCAAGGCCAGCCGGTCGGCGAGGCGGCGGGTGGCGAACGGGATCCGCCGGGGCGGGCGGGCGGCGATGATCCCGGACAGGCCGGAACTGCCCGCGAGCCGGATCGCGAGATCCGCCGCGAGATCGTCGAGGGCGAGCTGCTCGCGGCCGAACACCACGACGCCGCACGGCGCGAGCTCGGAGATCTCGTGGACGGTGGAACCGGCGACGACCATCCGGACGGGCCGCCGCAATCCGGCTTCCCCGCCGAGCACCTCGTAGTGCTCGATCAGGTCCAGATCCAGAAGCTGACCGAGGGTGACCGTCGCGCCGGTCGTCACGGTGTCACCGGTTCCAGTACCGGTCCGACGGCGGTCACCTGCAGGCGTGCGGCCGGGACCGGGACGTAGGTCATCAGTGCCTCCTTCACCGGGGTTTCCCGCAGTGATCGCGGATCGGCACCCGCCAGGATCGCGGCGTCCCTGGCCAGCCGCCGGGCACGGGCCACCGAATCCCCGCGTCCACCGGTGCCCTGCCAGAAGATCCGGTCGACCGTGCCGGCCGCCTCCGCGGCCGCGGCCCCCACCGCCGCCGCGAGATCGCCTTCCGGTGGCCGGATCACGAGGACGTCCGGTGGATCGGGCAGGGTGGCCGCCCGGTCGCCGACGATCACGACCGGCAGCTCGTCGAACCCGTACCGCGCGCGGGCGAGCACCGCGAGGAGCCGGGACGGGCCGGAACGGTCCACCGCGGTCAGCCGGGGAGTACGCAGACCGGTCCGGACACCGGCGATTTCCCTGCGCAGTCCCGATTCCGGCAGCAGCCCCGCGTGCGTCGTCCCGACGACCACCTGGCGGGCCGTCACCTCCACCACCGCGGCCGTGCGCACGCCAGCCAGCTTGGCCGCGCCATGGACGAGTGCCGCGCCCGAAGCGCCGAGGGAAGCCGTGGCGTGGCGAAGCGCGTCGAGCGCGGGCAACACCGTCCCGTCGCCTCGGAGGACGTACAGATCCGCGTCGTGATTGTGTGCGCGCACCGCGGCGCCCAGTTCGCCGATCCTGGCACCGGCGATCCGGGCCAGTGCCGCGTCGAGCACCGCGGTGTGTTCCCGCTCCAGCAGGCCGAGCGCCTCCGTCTCGGCGCCCCGGATCACCGGCACGTCCGGCCCGAGTTCGCCGGTGATCACGGCCGCGGCCCGCAGTTCATGGTCCGGGTTCTCCAGCCCGTGTACCCCGGCCACCGCGACGGCCCCGGCGTTCCCGGCGCACCTGCGGGCGAACTCGGCCACGGCGGCGAGATCCAGGGGTGCCGACTCCCGGCCGTCGTACTCGTGCCCGCCGCGCACCATCGTCACCGGTCCCGCGAGCCCGCCGGACAGGTGGGCGGGCCAGCCCGCCAGCGGCGGAAGGGCGGTCGCGGCAGGCGCGCCGATGCGCAGGACCCCGACGCGTGACCCGGTGACCACGTCGGAGAGCGGGTGATCCGGCAGGATCGCCACGACCCGGTCGACCGCCGTCGCGTCGAGCCCCTCGGCGACCAACGCGTCGAGCAACCGAGAAGGCGAGTCCTTCCCGGGATGTCCGCGATGGGCCGCCACGATCCGGTCCTGCTCGTCCAAGGCCACCGCGCGGGCCGCGACGGCGTCCACTCCCACTCGCAACCGGCTCGTCATCGGGATCCCACCGCGGGGCGCGAATCGAACCGGACCGGATCGACGTCGTAGCCGAACGCGCGCGGTCCGACCATTGCGAGTCCTCCGGGTGTGTGCCAGCGCTCGTCGACCGGGCCGGTGATCACGTGCACGTCCTGGCCGACGTCGAGGTCGACGGTCTGCACCAGCGCACCCGTGTCCGCGTCCGCGAGACTGATGAGGTCCGGAACGGAGGCCAGGACCGTGCCCTCCCGGCTGACGATCAGGTTCTCGTTCTGGAAGTCGATCCGCGCGTATCCGCCGGAAGTCTGCAGGGAGACGACGCCGCGCGGCCAGCCGTCGGCGGAGTGCTGCACGATTTCGGCGACCGTTCCGGAGCACACCAGACGTCCACCGCAGGCGCCCAGATACGAGTCGTACCCGTTCGGATGTGCCGGGGAGACGTCGGCGAGGGCCGCCCCGATCCTGGCGCACATGCCGATCGACCCGACGGCACCGAGCCGTGCGCAGTCCCCGGCGGTCACCCGGTACGCGCTGATCAACGCGACCAGGCCCAGCCCCGGCATGACGGCCCGCACCAGCTCGCCCAGAACGGTGTCGGCGCCGCTGCTGAACTCCGCCACGACCCCGGCACCCCCGACCACGGTGATGGGCGGGACGGGATGGCCTGCCAGCCGCAGCAGTGTCATGTCGATCGAAGGCAGGGTGCGACGCATCAGGTCGAGGTCCAGGCATGGCAACCCGAGTTCGGCGGCGACGACCAGTGCGACGGCCACGTTGACGCTGCCGAGCTGGATCGGCAGGACCGCCTCGCACTCACGTCCGGCGCGCGCTTCCACCGCCGACCGGAGTGTCTCCGCTTCAGCGGCGCTGTGCGCTTTCTCGATGAGGGCGTCCGGAGTCCCCCCGGACACCACCGGCAGCACGAGGGCGTCCGGGGCGAACTCGTCCGCGGCCACGAGCGGGATCGGCCCGTGCCGCCGGACGGCCGCGGTCAGGAGCTGCTGACCCAGGTACGGGTCGCCGCCGCCACCGCTCCCGAAGTGGACGGCACCGCGCACCACGTCGTCGATCGCGGCTTCGGCCACGTGCTTCATGACGGCACCCTAACCGCCGTCGTGGCTGCTCACGAGGTTGTGACACCCCGGAAAGTCGCGTACAGCCTGGCGAATGTCCGTGCGGCGGTGACCAGTTCACGGATCGGCACGTACTCGTCGGCGGTGTGGGCGACGGTCATCGACCCCGGCCCGTACACCACGGCCGGGATGCCCAGCCGGTTGCGGAGGAAACGGGCGTCCGTACCGAGTTTCAGCCCGCGGACCGGTGCGTCCAGCGCCGCCCGCCGGATCTCGGCGACGAAGGGGTGCGCGGCGTCCAGCTCTGATCCCTCAGCGAACGCGACGACGTGTGTTTCGTAGTCGAAATCGCCCGCGGCGTCGATCAACCGGGTCAGGCTCGCCAGCGCCTGCTCCCGGGTATGACCGGGCAAGACCCGTCTGTCGACCCGTAACCGGCACTCGGCGGCGACGATGTTGGCCGCGGTGCCACCCACGATCGTCCCGACGTTGCAGGTGGGCGATCCCAGGAACGGATGAGCACCGGTGCCGAAGTCGGCGAGGTGGAGCGCCGACACGATCCGCGCCGCGTCGGCGATCGCGGAACGCCCGGCCGCCGGGTCGCTGCCGTGCGCCGCCCTGCCCCGCACCACGATCTCCACCATCAGCGAACCCCGCTCGGCCACCCCGACCTGCAACTCGCTCGGTTCGGGAACGACGGCGGCGTCGGCGTGCACGAGCCCGGCGGCGACCAGGGCCTCGGTCCCGGCACGGCCGCCGGTCTCCTCGTCGGCCACGAAGTGGAAGACGAGGTCTGACGAAGGCACGACGCCGGCGTCCCGGCAGGCGCGCAGTCCTTCGATCGCGGCGGCGATCCCGCCCTTCATGTCGCAGGCGCCGCGGCCGTAGAGCAGGCCGTCTCGCACCAGGCCGCCGAACGGGGGCACCGACCAGTCCGCTTCCGACACGGGAACGACGTCCACGTGCCCGTTGACCAGCAGCGTGGGACCGTCACCGGAGCCGACGCGGGCCAGTACGGACGGGCGGCCTTCCCCGGGCTCGAAGATCTCGACGTCGGCGCCCAGTTCGCGCAGGACCGCGGACAGCGGTTCGATCACCGGTCGTTCTCCACCGGGCGGGTTCCGGGTGTCGCACCGGATCAGTTCCGCGGCCAGCCCGGTCACCCGGTCGGCGCGGACGGCGGCCGCGGCGTTCATGCCCGCTCCCCGACGTGCACGGTGATCGCGGCGAGCGCTTCGCCGTCGAGAAAGCCGAGCGGGGCCAGTCCTCGCGCGAACCGCAGCAAGGCGGGCCGGAAGGCGACGACTTCGGCGAAGAGGTCGGCGGCCTCGCGGTGCCGTCCGGCGCGGGCCAGCAGGACCGCGCGCCAGAAGTCGGCTTCACGGTTGTCCGGCCCGATCACCTCGGCCGCCGACGCGAGGGCACGCAGGTGTTCGTCCAGCTCGTCCGGTCCGACTCCCTCGAACGGCCCGAGTGTCAGCCCGCGGGTGAACATCACGCCGCCGACAGCGCCGAACGCCCGCGAACGGGGCAACAGCCGCGACAACTCGGCGAGCGGGTCAGGATGGTCGTCGACGCGCAGGTCGGTGACCACCTCGTTCCACGATGCGGGACCCCGCCTGCCCGATACCACCAGCAACGCGGCCGACTGCGAACCTCGCACGTCTCCCCCCGCGCCCTCCGCGGCTTGAAGGCCGGCGAGGAGACGATCGGCGAGCTCCCCGCCGGTGGACTCGAAGGCGGAGAGCGCGGCCTGGCACACCCCGGGAGTGGCCAGCATGTTTCCCTGCACCGCCACTTGATGACCACGGGCGGACGCGGCCTGTGGCGCGCAGGACTCGCCGGTGTGCATGCCCACTGAACCCCGCGCGTCGACGACACCCAGCTGGCGGTAACCGGAATCCGGGTCCTCGGCCACCAGGAGGTCCACAGTGGACGGTGCGGGTACCCCCGCCCGCAACAATTCCAGACCGCGCGGCCCGAAATCGACGTTGACGAAAGCCTGGGTCGCCACCGCACCGACCCCCGCCTCCGCCCACGGCAGCAACGTGCCGACACCGAAGAAATGGGTCTGCGCGCCGACGCCGAGCTGACCGGTGGCGGGATCGCGCGCGACGATCGAGTAGGTCACAGCTTGCCTTCCTCGGCTCTCGCGAGGTGCTTCCGGAGAAGGTCCACCACCTGATCGGGCTCCTCGAGCATCGGCAGATGGCCCGTCCCCTCCAGCTCCCTCGCGATGCCGCCGGTGGCCTCGGCCAGTTCACGCGACATCGCGGGCGGGCAGGTCGGGTCCTCGGTTCCCGCCACCGCCAGCACGGGGATCCCGGCGGCGGCGACCTTGCCCGCCAGATGCCGGATGTCGGCACCGAAGGCCCCGTAGAGGATTTCGGCGACCACTTCTTCCGGCCGGACGCCGACCGCCTCCGCCATCACCGTCCTGACGCGGGCGGAGTCCCGGTGTGCCCGCCCGACGATGTCGGGCACCAGATCGCCGAAGTACCCGGCGGTTCCCTTGGCTTCGAGTTCGGTCACCATCGCGCGGATCGCGTCCGACGGCACACCGGTGCCCAGGGTCGAGCCGAACGTGGTGATGCCGAGTACCCGTCGCGGGTGCAGCGCGGCCAGCGCGACGGAGATCGTGCCGCCGAGAGAGCCGCCGCCGAGATGGACCTGGTCCAGCCCGAGGCCGTCGAGAACGGACAGTACGTCCGGGACGTAGCCCTCCTCCACGGTGAACGGGCCGACCTGCCCGGATTCCCCGTGCCCACGGAGATCCAGCGCCACGACCGGCCGGTCGATCCGGGCGGCGACCTCGGTCCAGACCACGGCCGAGGAGTTGATCGGGTGGATGAGCACGAGCGGGACGCCGGGCCGGTCGCCGGTGGTGCGCAGCACCGACAACCGGCCGGTCCGTCCCGCGACGCTCACGCGGTCCAGCTCCATCATTCCGTCCCGTACTTGGGCATCTGCGCATCCTGGACGCTGACGTGCATATGCCAGATCCGCCAGTCCGGTTCGCCCTTGCCGTCGTCGCGGCGGAAGAACTCGGTGGTGCGGAACGGCGTCGGCACCGCGTCCGCCTGTCCCGGCGCCACGACGTCCGCGACCCCTTCTGCGGTGAGCAGCGCGACGTCACCGAAGATCCGGACGTCCGGCCCGGCCGTGTCCTTGATCGCGGTGATGTCCAGCCCGATCTTCGCCGCGTTGACCCACAGGCGATGTTTGTCCATCACTCCGTGGTACGTGTGGCCGTTGAGATTGAACTGGTGGTAGCCGTCGCCTTCCGGGAAGTACGCCGTCATCCGGTCGGCGACGAGGCCCACGTTCGCCTCGTACCAGCCCTGGTGCACCGCGAGGATCCGCTCGAGGTCATTGCTCATGGTGTTTCCCTTTCAGTGGGTGAATTCGCCGGTCAGCTCGCCGACGGCGGCGAGGGTCTCTTCCGCTCCGTCCGCGACGACGGTCGCGATGGCGACGTTGTCCGCGCCCGCGTCGAGGTACTCCCCGATCCGCGTCCGCGCGGTGTCCTGGCCGCCCACGACGCCGAAGACGTCGAGCCATTCGTCGGGCATCTCCGCGGCGACCACTTCGGGACCGCCGTGGGAAAGCATGTCCGCGAGCGCTTCGTTGGCGCCGACCGCGGCGAACAGCGGGCCGGGACCCGTTGCGGCGAGGTAGAAAGCGAGGACCGCCTTGAGCGCTTCACGCGTCGTGGCAACCTGTCCCCGGTCCCGCGTGACGTTGGCGGCGACGAGGACGCTGATCGTGATGCGCTCGTCGCGCCCGGCCGCCAGAGCCGCCGCGTCGAGCTTGCGCCGCGCCGACCGCACGTACTCGACCGGCGCGAGGGCACTGACGAGTAGACCGTCGGCGAGCTTTCCGGTCAGATCAAGGCCCTTGTCGCCGAGCACCCCGGTGAACAGCGGCACCCGCTCGGGGACGGGATGGGTGAGCGCGACCCCGTCGAAGGTGGCGAACCGCCCCTCGTCGTCGACCGTCTCTCCGCTCAGCAACGCCCGGACACCGATGAGGGTTTCGCGCAGGGCGCTCATCGGCGACCGCTGGGTCAGGCCCATCTGCGCGGTCCAGCCGGGGACACCGTGCCCGATCCCGGGAATCAGCCTGCCGGGGTGGGCGCGGGCGAGGGTGCCGATCTCCATGGCCAGCAACGCCGGATGGCGGACGACCGAGGACACGACGCCGATGCCGACCGGGATCCGCGACGTGGCACCGAGGGCGAGTGCCGCACCCGCCACACCACCGAGGAAGAAGTAGTCCTCCGGGAGCCACAACTCCCCGAAACCGGCGGATTCCGCGGCCGCGGCCTGCTTTCCGATCTGTTCCGGCGGGGTGGCGCTGCCGAGCAGCACGCCCAGCCTGCTGCGAGCGGGATGGGTCATCGACGGGCTCCTGTCGTACGGACCGGATCACAACGTTGCCCTCGACGTTAGGAACCGGACCGGCACCCGCGCTTCGGGCACGATGACGAACCGCGGCGCGGATGCCTGTGCGCGGTGCACGACACGCTCGATCCCGCCGCTAATACAACGTGTGCTTGTAGTGGTCGTCGATGACGGCGTGCAGGCCGCCGCCGACCAGCTCGCCGAGGTTTTCCTTCATCTTCTTGGCGTTTTCGGCGATGGTCATGGTGTAGTAGTCCCCGCCGAGCAGAACGGCTTCAGCAAGGCCTCGCCGGTCGCCTTCCCACAGCTTCGACCGGATGATCGCCTTGCCACACTGCCCGAACACCTCGCGGATCCGGACGATCGTCGCCAGCACAGCGGGTCTGCCGTCCGCACCGAGCATGTCGAGCAGCTCTGGATCGTCGGTGATGAACGCGTCACCGTTGACACGCAACACTTCCCGGAGACCGGGCACGAAGAAGACCAGTCCCACCACCGGATTCCGGCTGATGTTCTCGAAGGAGTCGGCGAGCTTGTTACCGGGACGGTCCGGGATGGCCAGCGTCCACCGGTCCAGGATGCGCACCGAGCCGGGCGGGTCCCCTTTCGGACTCGAGTCGAGCTGGCCGTCTGCGCCGATCGTCGACATACAGAAGAACGGGCTGTGGGCGATGAACCGGGCGGCGAACTCGCCCAGCTCCGGCTCCTTCTTCTCCGCGATGAACGGTTCGGGGTGGCCGACGATCTCCCGTACCCGCTCCATGGAGATCGGCCGGTAGGTGTCGGCGGCGGTCCGAGGGGCTGAGGTCATCTCCAGCACTCCTTGTCTGGTCTAGAGATCCAGGGTGAGCTTCGGTGTCCGCGCGCGGGACACGCAGATGAACATCCGGTCCCCGGCGGCGCGGGCGGCCTCGTCGAGGATCTCGTCACGGTGGTCCGGAACGCCGTCGAGCACCCCGGTCTCGCAGGAACCGCAGATGCCGGAGCGGCACGACGATGCCGTGGCAATGCCCGCGTCGTCGAGCGCGGTGATGATGCTCCGGCCCGGCGGCACGGTGACCGTCTTGTCCGAGGCCGCGCACACCACCTCGAAAGCCGTGTCTTCCACAGTCGACACGCGCGGCCGCGACTTGAAGCGTTCGATGTGGACAGTGCCCGCCGGCCAGTGTGCGGCGGCCTCCTCGAGCCCCGCGATCAACGATTCGGGGCCGCACGCGTAGACCTCCAGCCCCGGGCGCACCTCTTCGAGCACCTCGGCCAGCGGGATGCGGCCCACCTTGTCCGCGGGATAGCAGCGCACGCGCCCGCCGTACCTCCCCAGCTCCTCGCGGAACGGCATCGAGCCGTCGGTGCGGCCACCGTAGAGCAGTGTCCAGTCCACGCCCCAGGCTTCCGCCTGGCGGACCATCGGCAGAATCGGCGTGATCCCGATCCCGCCCGCGATGAACAGGTAGGAACCGGCGCGGCGGAAGCCGAAGTTGTTGCGCGGCCCTTTGATCCGCAGCCGTTGTCCTGGGCGAAGGAACGCGTGCACGTACTCCGATCCGCCGCGGCTGGTGTGTTCCCGCCGGATTCCGAGGCGGTAGCACGACCGGTCGCCGGGAGCGCCGCACAACGAGTACTGCCGCTCGATCCCGGTCGGCAGCACGAGATCCACATGCGAACCCGGATCCCACGGCGGAAGCGGATCCCCGGCCCGTGACCGCAACTCCAGCGACACCACACCGTCCGCTTCCCAGCGCAGCTGCCGGACGACCACCTCCTGCTCGACCACACTCATCCGAAGCACACTCCTCGTTAACAGTGTTACTGGGCCGATCGGCGAGTGTAGTGATAACGTTGTTAACGTGTCAACGAAGGCCAAGGACAGCAGCGAACGGGGCACCATCGCCGCCCTGCGCGACGGAAAAGTGGTGCGAGCGGCGCTCGACCTGGTCGACGACGGGGGCCTGGAGTCGCTCACGATGCGGCGACTGGCCGAGCGGCTCGACACCCACCTTCCGACGATCTACCGGCTCTTCTCCGACAAGGACGCGCTCCTGGACGAGATGGCCGACTCGATCCTCGCGAGCGCCCTCGCCTCGCAGGACCAGACCGCGACCGATTGGGATGCCCGCGCCCGAGGGTTGGTCAACGGATTGCGCGGGGCATTGCTCGCCCAACGCGACGGCGCACGCATCGTCGGCGGGAACTACGCCGCGAAGCGGAACAATCTGTCCTTTGTGGATACTCTCGTCGGCTGCATGCGGGACGCCGGCCTTCCCGGGAAATCCGCGCTGTGGGCGGCCAGTTCGGTTTTCTGTTTCGTACTGGGCGAAACACTGGAGCAACAGGGCGCGGGCGGCGGCGAGGTCAGCGTCCTGCTGGACGCCGTGTCAGCAGGCGGATACCACCATCTGTCCGCCAGCCCGGTCCAGCACCTGTTCGAGTTCGACGCGAGGTTCGAGTTCGGGCTGGACCTTCTGCTCGGCGGAATCCAGCGGCACACCGCCTGAGGTCACGCGGACACCCTTCCGAGCGTCCGCTGTTCGCCACGGTCTCCGGCGACAGGGGGCGATGTGCGACACCAAGGCAAGACGCTGTCATCGTCCGCCAGAAGCCGTGAAGTGCCCTCGGATTCCGTCCAGCAGGTAGGTGGTGCGGCGGTCGTAGTCTTCCCGGGGAGGCCGCTCGCCGTGTTTGAGGGCGAGGGCGTTGTCGACGACGAGTGCGTGGAGATCGGCCGCCGTGAACTCCGGCCGCAGCGCACAGGAGGCCCGCGCCGCTGCGACCAGTTCTTCGTTGGCCTCGCCTCCGACCCGGCAGATCTCCATCAGCTGCTCCGAGTGCGGATATGTCCGCAACAGGACGTCGTTGACGGCAGGCTGGCGGTATTGGAGGTCACGGATAGCGGTGAGGTAGAAGGCGATCCGCTCGCCGATGTCCTCGATGGTCCGAGTGTGGTCGATGACGGCGAACAGCTCGGTCGCGACGACCTCTTCGATGACGGCGTCGATGAGGCCGATCCGCCCGCCGAACCGGTTGAAGATCGTCGCCTTGCTCACCCCTGCCGCCTTGGCGACCTCCTCCAGCGGCACCGTCAGACCCCGCCCCTGGAAAGCGCCGATCGCCGCGGACCGGATCTGCTCGGAATTGCGTCGGGCGTCGGCACGCAGCCGGGATTCCGAAGGTGCCCCACCGGCCAAAGCCCTCACCGTCTCTCCTCGTCGTAATTTGACTCCCCTGGTCAGCTTACCTACAGTCGTCAGCGGACGAGAAATTGACCAACCTAGTCAACTTATTTCGCCACACAGGAAGAGGCCAAGAACATGATCGTTGTCACCGGCGCCACCGGCGGTCTGGGCGGCGCCACCGTCGAGCACCTCCTCAAGCTCCTACCCGCCGACCAGCTCGGCGTCAGTGTCCGCGACACCGCCAAGGCGCAGCACTTCGCCGACCGTGGCGTGCGCGTGCGGCAGGGCTCCTACGACGACCCGGCCGCGCTGCGCGGCTCCTTCGCCGGTGCCGAGCAGGTCCTTCTGGTGTCCGGCAACGACCCGGCCGCCGACATGGTCGCCCTGCACCGCAACGCCATCGAAGCCGCCGTCGCGGCAGGCACCCGGCGGATCCTCTACACGAGCCAGCAGGGCGCCGTCCCCGGCAACCCGTACCGCCCGTCGGACTTGCACATCGCCACCGAGGCGATCCTCGGCGACTCCGGAGTCACCTGGACCGCACTGCGCAACGGCGCCTACGGCCCGCTCGATCAGGTCCTCGGCCCGTGGCAGCAGACCGGTGAGATCGCCCAACCCGAAGACGGCCCCGTCCCCTACACCGACCGTGCCGACATAGCCGAGGCCACCGCGGTCATCCTCGCCGGTGACCGCTCCTTCGACGGCCCCGTCACCCTCACCGCGCCGGCCGCCGTCACCTTCGACGATCTCGCCGAGATCGCCTCCGACCTCACCAGCCGCACCATCGAGCGGATCGTCGTGGACGACGAACAGTGGGTCGCCGACCAGATCACGATCGGCGTCCCGGAGCAGACGGCCCGACTCATCCTCACCTGGTACCAGGCAGCCAGGGCGGGCCACTTCACCGAAACCGGCCCCCTGCTGGGCGAACTCCTCGGCCGCGAACCCCGCACCGTCGCCGACCGGATCGCAACCCACATCGCCGCCTGAAGCTTCTTCTCGATCGCTTGATCGTTGATCTGGACATACCTTCAGCTGATGCGCATTGGGCGGATCGAGCCACCGCCACCGAGCCGAACACCGAAGCGCGGCGGCCGGTGGAGCGATCACCGGCAGAAGCGAGACCAAGGAACGGCGACTGCATGCATTTGCAAGCGGCCCCAGGATCCATTATGGATGTTTGCGACAGCTAACATCGCAGGTAAAGGCGGCACCGCGGCACCGGCCTACGCCCGACTTCGCTCTGTGCGACATGATCCCCACGCCGAGCACTGGCGGGTCTCCGTCCACGAGGCACAGGAACTGCAGCACGCGATCATGGGTTACCTGCCCGGCTACGCCACGCCGCGCATCGTCGGCGACGTGCCCTACGTCGGGAAGCGTGGGTGCACCAGCTGGCGGAGTACGACCGCGAGCTGGGGATCTCGTACTCGACCAAGAACTACCGCACCGGGATCGAACACGAGGACCCGGAGGCCTTGCAGCGTAAGTACCCGTACTACGACCCGATCTCGACGCTGCCCGAAGCAGGCCAGCGCTGGTGGCGCGAGCAGCGCGGGACGCCGTAACCGATCGGGTAGCCGTCGAGGGGGCGTTTGGATTCCTGTCGGAGGTCAAACGCCCTTTCACGCATGTCGGCCTACTGATCGGGCCTGGGCAGTGCGGGTCAGGTGGAGCGTGGACCAAGGAGTTTGCCGCGGATGCCGTCGAGGTCGGTGTCGCTGACACCCGCAGCGAGGAGATAGTGCTCGACGTCGAGGCCTTCGAGGGTGCTGAGGACGGCGGCTCGGGTTGTGGTGCCGCGGTTGGTGAGGATGGACTGGATGACCGGTCCTTGGTCCTCGGTGCCCATCGCGGCGAACAGAGGTTTCAGGGCCTCGGCGGACAGCTCGTAGTCCGCGGCGATCGCCTCCGGTCGGACGTCGGCCAGCGCCAACAGCAGCAGGGTGACCAGGCCGGTACGGTCTCGGCCCGCGCCACAGTGGAACAGGACACCACCGGGTCCGCAACGGGCAAGTGCGGTGATGACAGCGGCGCACCGACCGGCTTTCCGCTCAAGGAAAGGACGGTAATAAAGAGGACTGCCGTTGAGTCGCTCACTGTTGACGTACTGCCAGAACTCGGTGTCGTCGATGTCATCGAGAGGCACCTCGACGCGGTCAAAGCCGGTCGGTGTGGCTGCGCCCGCGGTGGCGGCAATGAAGTGCGCCGAGCCCGCCAGCGCTGTCGGGGACTTTGCCGTCGCGGGCCGGATCTCGTCGATGTTGCGCAGGTCGACAATGGTCCGGACACCGGATTGTCGCGCCTGGGCCCACCCCTCGTCGGTGACAAAACGAAGATCAGCCGCCCTGAAGAAGGCACCGTAGCGAGTCACATGGCCCGACCTGGTCGGCAAGCCGCCAAGATCTCTGGTGTTGTAGAAGCCTTCCCAGCTCACTGCTCTGCTCGTGCTCATGACTGAGCATTCTTCCGTCGCGCCGCATCCGTCGGCTGTGAATGTCCGAGTCGGCTTGACGGCCAGAGTCGCTCGGTCACGACGCCGGTTTGTCCGCCAGCTGCTCCAGGCGGGCCATCTCCACGTCGAGGGCCGTTTGCGCCCGGCTCACCGTCTCCGAGCTGTATCCGCCGCTCGACCTGGCTCGCTGAAGGCGTTCGGACTGTTCGGTGAGGACGCGCAAGCGCAGCCGCAGATACTGCTGCACGTTTTCGACCTGTTCCGGAGCCGGGCGACCTGCCGTCGCTTTGCCAGGGACGCGCACATCCGAGCGCACCCGGTCCAGGACCGCCTCGTTGAACGGCCCGTCGCCCGGATCGTCCAAAACGGACTTCGCCGCGTCGGCGAGCTCGGTCATGAGCCGGACGTACTCCTGGCGCGCCCGGTCCGGATCCTCCTCGGGCACCCGCGCCGCACGGATGACCGCCGGGAGTGTCATTCCCTGGACCAGCAGTGTCGTGGTCGCCACCACGTACGCGATCAGGACCAGCAGGGCACGGTCCGGAGTGTCCTGCGGAAGGGTCTGCGCCGCCGCGAGGGTGATGGCGCCGCGCATCCCCGCCCAGCCGAGCACCACACCGCCGCGCCAGCCCAGAGTCTCGGTGAGCCGGAACTCGACGTCCGCGGCGGCGCGATCGAGACGTTTCCGGAAATGCGCCACTCGTCTCGGTGAAGCTTTGTCCAGGCGTTCCCTGACAGCGGGATTGGACTCGTCGCCCCGCAGCACCGCCTGGGTGGTTTCCAGCCGGGGTTTGAATCGCGCGGCCTTTCGCTGCTCGCGGTACAGGCCGGCGACCAGAGGTCCGACGAAGACGACGCGCGCGACGATGACGAGTGCCGACGCGGCCAGGCCGATGGCGAGCGCGTGCCAGACGCTCGAACCGTCCTCGTGCACCTCGTCGACGAGGGTTTTCACGCTCAGCCCCATGAGCAGGAACATCCCGCTCTCCAGCAGGAAAGCGGCGGTGCGCCAGTTGACGGTCTCGGCGAGGCGGTCCGTCGCGCGCAGATACCGCGGGGCGAGATGACCGGTCACCAGGCCGGCGACGACGACGGCGAGCACACCCGAGGCGCCGGCCTCTTCCGCGGGCAGGAAGGCGATGAACGGGACCACGAACGAGATGGCGGTGTTGAGCACGGCATTGCCCAGCAAGGCGCGCGCCCGCACGTTGACGACCCCGACCAGGATCCCGATCCCGACCGCCACGACGACCGAGAAGGCGAACTCGCCCACGACGCCCCAGACGGACACCGACCCGGCGACCGCGGCGACGGCGGACCGCAGCAGCACGAGCGCCGAGGCGTCGTTGACCAGCCCTTCGCCTTCGAGCACGGTCAGCAGCCGGGGTGGCAGGCCGAGCCGCCGTCCCACCGACGTCGCCGCGACGGCGTCGGTGGGGCTGATGACCGCGCCGAGCGCGAACGCGGCAGGCCACCCGATCCCCGGCACCAGCCAGTGGAACAGCCAGCCGGCACCCAGTGTCGTCCCCACCACGAGCAAGACCGCGAGGCCGGTGATCGGCCGGATGTTCCGCCGGAAGTCGACCATCGGCATGTTCACCGCGGCCGAATACAGCAGCGGAGGGAGCACCCCGGCGAGGATCAGCTCCGGTTCGACCTCCGGATGCGGGACGCCCGGCAGAAAGCTCAGCCCGATCCCGGCCACCACGAGGCTCAGCGGAGCAGCCAGGTTCAGCCGTTCGGAGAACGCGGCCACCACCACGATGAGGACGACGCCGAGCACGGCGACGAGAGTCAGGTTCACAGGCTGTACGTGTCCTCTCGCCGCTCGCGCCACTCCGGAGGAGTCCATTGGTGACACGACGGCACCGGAGCCGCAAGTCGGAGCGGCGAGGCCGGGGGATCGAGATCTCCGAGTACGACCCCGCCTGGCCGGGCCTCGCGGAGCCGGAGAACGCGCTGCCCAGCGTCTTCGCGGCCATCGAGCACATCGGTTCGACGGCGGTCCCCGGCCTGGCGGCCAAACCGGTGATCGACCTGATGGCCGCGGCCGAAGACCTCGGCGCCGTCGAGCGGAACCAAAACGCGATGACCGACCGGCTGCTGTACGTCCGTGCGCGCGGCGGGCTCCGCACGCGCATCGTCACGAACGACAGCTGGCCGACACGGCGCTACGCCGATCTCAAACGGGCGATCGTGGCCGCCGAATCGGCTCCGACCGGTACGCCGCGGCGAAGACGGAGCTGATCCACGAGCTGACCGGCCGGGCCCGTCGGGCGCTGGGCCTGCCCTCGATCCCGGTGTGGGAGAAGTGAACGAGACTCAGGTCCAGATGCAGGGTCGGGGCGGGCTCCCAGGTGTCGAAAAGCGTGACGTACCGGTCCATCGCGCCGGCGAACTGTTCCTGCCGCCCGGCCTGGCTCCTACATGAAGCTGCCGGGCATGTCGCGAACCGGACGAACACGCCGCCACCGGGCAACCGATCAGGACGACGAGACGGAATAACTGTTCGACGAGAAGTTCATGCCGCCGCTGGAGGAGGTGATCTCGAAGCCGAACTGCACTTCACCGACCGTCACGTCGCCGTACCAGCCGCGATTCTTGATCCAGTTCAGCACGGCGAGCACATCGACCGAACCCGCGTTCGTGTTGGAGGTCCGCAGGAAGGAGAACACCGCGTTGGCGCCGTTGCTCCCCCGGTAGACGTCCCAGGTGTGGCCGCCGACCGACACGGTGGTCTCCTTCGAGCCGATCGCGCCCACGGCACCCTGCTTGTTCATCCACAGCATGATCTCGTAGGCGTTGTTGTTCGCCCAGATGTCGTACGCGGTCGCGTAGGCGCCGCCACCCGGCCTGGACACGTTGAAACTGCTGGAAAGGGTCCGCAGGCCGCTCAACGGGCGGCCGACGTTCTTCGCCGAATGCGGATACGACTTCACCCCGCCGGTGTTCGGGTGGTTCGCCCAGACGCCGAAGTTGCTGTAGGAGTTCGCCCAGATCGACTGGGGGCCCGCGCCTCCGCCCCAGACGTTGTTGCGGACGGTGTAGCCGCCGTTCGACCAGGTCCCCCACTTGTCCGAAGAGCTCCAGGTGGCGGCCTGGGCCGTCCCTCCGATCATCAGGGTGGCGACCAACGCCAGGACGACACCGCTCATCAAGGATCGTGCTTGCCTACGCATAGCCGGGTTCCTTCCGTGTCTTTCACCAAATGGACCGCTACCGCAGAGAAAACGTGCTGAGTCTCGAATCGGCGGTGAAGACGAGGTAGACGTCGTGCCGCCCGTTCAGCCCGGACACCGTCGCGGTGGTCGTCGAGTACGTGTACTTGTCGCCGGTACTGGCGATCCGCGCGATTCCGGCCAGCCTGCCGCGCGGGCCGCCGAGCCGGATTTCCACAGTGGACGTCCCCGGCTCGGCGCGGGCCGTTCTGGCGGTGAACGTCCTTGCCCCGGAACGGAAGTCCACGTCGCTGAAGCGCAGCCAGTCTCCCGCGCCGACGCCGACCGCGTCACCGCGGACCTTGCTTTCGTCGACCAGTTCGACGCCCGAGTAGTCGTCGAAGTCGATCGCCCTTGTCTCCCGGGTCAAGTCGCGTGGCGGGATCTGCTCGCCACGCACGGGGACCGCCGAGCGCAGCCGGATGTCGGTGGCGGACGCGCCGACCATCACCTCGTGGACGGACGATTCCAGCACCCATTTGCCCCGGGTGACGTCCCAATGCCGGAGGTCGGGCACCGACAGACGCACTGTCTTGGTCTGCCCCGGCTCGAGGCGCACCCGCTCGAAGTCACGGAGCCGCTGTCTCGGCTGCTTGTCACGGGACACGAGCTGATGGGTGTAGAGCTGCACCACCTCGTCACCGGCACGTTTCCCGGTGTTCGTCACCTGCACCGTCGCTTCGAACGTCCCCTGTGGACCCGGCTTGCCGAGGCGCAGGTCGCTGTAACGGAAGTTCGTGTAGGACAGACCGTGGCCGAAGGCGTAGAGCGGATCACCGGTGAAGTACTGGTAGGTGCTGCCGCGTTTCATGATGTCGTAGTCGAGGATGTCCGGGAGCTCGGCGTCCGAGCGGTACCACGTCTGGGTGAGACGGCCCGCCGGGTTCACGTCGCCGTACAGCACGTCGGCGAGCGCGTTGCCGGTCTCCTGGCCGGCGTGTGAGGTCCACACGATCGCCGGGATGTTCTCCTGCTCCCAGTTCAAGGTCGTGGGATAGCTGTTCTCGACCACCACGACGGTGTTCGGATTCGCCTCGCGCACCGCCTTGATCAGCTCACTCTGGCTCTCCGCCAACGCCGTCGTGGTGCGGTCGTGGTCTTCCCTGCCGTTGATGAACGGCATGCTGCCCACGACCACGACCGCCGTTTCGGCCGAGCGTGCCGCCTTCACCGCGCTGTCGATCCCCGAGGTGATCTGCTCCTTGCGGAACTTGGTCGCTCCCGCCGCGTTCGGCGAGCCCAGGGTCAGCGTGCCGTCGGCGGCGACGGTGAGATAGCTGTTCGGCCCGTCCCAGTCGTTCGGGATCTCGTACCCCGCGTACCTGATCACGACCGTGCCGTCACCCGCGTCCTCCAGTTTGAACTGCTGGTGGACGAACCAGTCCCGCGGCTGCGGCGCCTGGTTGAGGAACGGGCTGGTGGCGTCGGCGAGGTTCTGCCGCTCGACGTACTTCCCGTTCGCGACACTGCGCAAGGTCAGGACGCCGTCACCCCATTCGAAGGCGTCGAACTGCTCTGTGGCTCCGACACTGGTGGCGCCGGTCTTGAGCACCGCGCCCGCATCACCAGCGCCGCCGCTGAGGTACTTGCCGGTGGCGGCGTCGCGCAAGGCGATCCTGTCGACGGCCTCGGTGTCCGTGACCTGTGCCCCGCCGCCGAGCCGCGCGCGGATCCCGTCCACCGGGGTCACCTTGTACGGCAGTCCTCCGGAGTACCAGTCGGTGTACAGGGTCTTCTCCAGCGGCCCGATGACCGCGACGCCGCGCTTCGGGTCCAGCGGCAGCGCGCCGCGGTCGTTCTTCAGCAGCACCATGGCCTCGCCCGCCGCCTTGCGGGCGAGCTGCCGGTGTGCCGGGCTGTTGACCACGTCCTTGCCGATCTTGGCGTACGGGCCGCCGTCCGGATCGAAGTCGCCGAGCCGGAAGCGGACGCTCAGGACGTGCTTCACCGCCCTGTCGATGTCGGCCTCGGCGAGCAACCCCTTGGCCAGCGCGGACGTGATGATCTTGATGGTGGGGCCGGGGTTCTGGTTGTCGACGGTGAAGCCGTCGAGACCGGCCTTGAGGGTGGCCGCGAAACCTTCCTCATTGGTTCCGTAGTACTTCTCGGAGCCTGTCAGGTTGTACGGGGCGGAGGCGTCGCTGACGTTGTAGAGAGTTTTGCCGGTCCACTTCCGCACAACGTCGTGAAGGTCGGGGTTGACCGTCGCGGGCCGTCCGTTGACGAGGTTGTACGACCCCATCACACCGGTCGCCGCGTCGGCCGCGATAGCGGGTTTGAAGGCCTGCTCGTCGTATTCGCGCAGCACTCGCGGGCGCAGGTTGGACGACGTGGTGTCGCGGCGGATCTCGTTGTTGTTGGCGAGGTAGTGCTTCAGCACCGGAGCGGTCTTGAGGTAGTGGGGATGGTCGCCGGTCATCCCCTTGCCGTACGCCGTCGAGATCGCCCCGGTCAGGAAGGGGTCTTCGGAGTAGCCCTCCTCGTTGCGTCCCCATCGCGGATCACGCAGCAGGTTCACCACCGGCGCCCACAACTGGAGCCCCCAGAATCCGGGATCCTGCGAGTGATAGCCCCGCGCCTCGTCACCGACGACCGCGCCGACCTGCTTGATCAACGCCGGGTCCCACGTCGAAGCGAGCCCGATCGCCTGGGGGAAGACCGTGGCGTTCGCGGTCACGACGGCACCGTTCGTGCGCTCCGTCGTCCAGCCGAGACCGTGAAGTGCCTCGGTTCCCGTCTTGAACTCGGGGATGCCCAGCCGCGGGATCGCCGGCTGGAACTGGTGCAGCAACGACACCTTCTCCGCGAGGGTCAGCCGCCGCACCAGATCGTCCACCCGCGTGGTCAGCGGAAGGCCGGGATCACGGAACGGAAGAGCGTTCAGCTCGTCCGCGACCGCGGGTGACGCGAGCCCCAGCACCAGGGCGATCGTCGTGGCGAACATGCCCATCCGGCGTAGGCGGACGAGGAGAGCTGCTCTGCTCATGAAGACTCCATCGCAAGTAATCGAAGCGCTTCGACGAAACGGGCGGCGATATTCGGCGAATTTCGAGCGGTGGTGATCGTGTGGCGATCGAGCGAGAGATTTGATTGTCGAAACGATTCGACAGTGCGTTACGGAGATGTTAGCGGACGGGACACGACGAGACAATCCTCTCGGCGGCGTCGTGCCGCCGCGGTAGCCGTCTGGCACTCTCGAACACAGTGGACAGTCCGCCCGCCGGAAGGAAACCCGTTGACCTCCCAGATCGAACCCGCCGGCCTCACCCTAGAGCAGAAGGCGTCGCTGCTGTCCGGCCGCGACTTCTGGCACACCGAGGCGATCGAGGCCGCGGGGATCCCGTCGATCCTGCTCTCCGACGGCCCGCACGGCCTGCGACGGCAGGACAGCGAGGCCGACAATCTGGGCGTCCACGACAGCGTGTCCGCCACCTGTTTCCCGCCGTCGGTGGCGGTGGGTTCCAGCTGGGATCCCGAGGTCGCCGCTCGGATCGGCGCGGCCATCGGCCGGGAAGCCCGCGCGGCCGGGGTCTCGGTGGTACTCGGACCGGGCGTGAACATCAAGCGTTCCCCGTTGTGCGGTCGCAATTTCGAGTATTACTCCGAAGACCCGTTGCTGAGCGGGGTGCTCGCCTCCGCCTACGTGCGGGCCATGCAGGCCGAAGGCGCGGGCGCCTCGCTGAAGCATTTCGCGGCCAACAACCAGGAGACCGACCGGATGCGCGTCAGCGTGGAGGTCGACGAACGGACCCTGCGCGAGATCTACTTCCCGGCGTTCGAACGGGTCGTGACCGAAGCGCACCCGGCGACGGTGATGTGCTCGTACAACCGGGTCAACGGCGTCTACGCCTCACAGAACCGCCGCCTGCTCACCGACGTCCTACGCGACGAATGGGGTTTCGACGGTCTGGTCGTCTCGGACTGGGGCGCGGTGAACGATCGGGTCGCCGCCCTCGCGGCGGGGCTGGACCTCGAGATGCCGGGCACCGGCGGCAGCGGCGACGCCGAGATCGTGGCGGCGGTCCGAAGCGGGGAACTGGACGAAGCCGTCGTCGACCGGAGTGTCCGCCGCGTTCTCGCCCTCACCGGCCGGGCATGGCCGCCGGACGGCGACGTGGACCCCGACGAGCAACACCGGGTGGCGAAAGAAGTCGCCGCCGACTGCGCCGTCCTGCTGAAGAACGACCGGGACACGTTGCCACTGACCACGCGATCGGCAGTGGCGGTCATCGGCGAGTTCGCCGCGAACCCGCGCTTCCAGGGCGGCGGCAGCTCCCACGTCAATCCCACCCGCGTGGATACCGCGCTCGAGGCGATCCGGGAGCTCGGAGAATCGGTGACCTACGCGAGCGGCCTGGCCGACAACGCCGTCGAGGTCGCCCGTGAGGCCGACGTCGCGGTGGTCTTCGCGGGGCTGAGCGAAAGGGACGAATCCGAGGGTTTCGACCGGGACACCATCGATCTCCCCGCGGCACAGGCCGAGCTCATCAAGGCGGTCGCGGCGGCGAGCAGGCGCACCGTGGTCGTCCTCTCCCACGGCGGCGTGGTGTCACTGGAGGGCTGGCACGACGACGTCGACGCCATTCTCGACGGCTGGCTGCTCGGCCAGGCGGGCGGCAGCGCGCTCGCCGACCTCCTCTTCGGCGTCACCAACCCGTCGGGTCATCTCGCCGAGAGCATTCCGTTGCGCCTGCAGGACAACCCCAGCTATCTCAACTTCCCGGGCGAGTCGGGCCGCGTCCGGTACGGCGAGGGCGTCATGGTCGGGTACCGCTACTACGAAACGGCCGAGGTCGCGGTCCGGTACCCCTTCGGCCACGGCCTGTCCTACACGACCTTCGAGACCGCCGGCCTGACGGTCACGGCGACAGGCGACGACTCCGCCACCGTCGCGGTGAACGTCACCAACACCGGGACCCGCGCCGGGAAACACGTCGTCCAGGTCTACGTCGCCACCGACGCCGCTCCCGTCCGAACCCCGGCGCGGGAGCTTCGCGCGTTCGCCAAGATCTCGCTCGAACCCGGCGAGACCCGGCGCGTCGAGTTCACCCTCGAGCGCCGCGCTTTCGCCTGGTACGACGTCGAACTCAGCCGTTGGGTCGTCTCACCGGGCGACTACACCGTCCAGATCGGCCGGAGCGCCGCGGATGTCGTCGCCGAAGCGCCCGTCACGCTGGCCGGCGACGTCATCATCCCGGTCCTGTCGATCGACTCGACGGTCGAGGAGTGGTTCGGTCACCCGATCGTGGGTCCGGAGCTCGGCGAGATGCTCGCAGGCCAGGGCGACCGGGCTGAGAGCAGCGCGGACTGGATGCGGATGGTCGCTTCGATGCCGATGCGCCAGTTCACCAAACTCATGGCCTACCGCGGCGTCTCACTGCCCACCGACGCGCTGCCCCGGCTGATCGAACTGAGCAAGGGCTGAGCCCGTCGAATCGATTCGACTCCCTCTATCATCGGCTGATGGTCACCATCGCAGACGTCGCCCGTGCCGCCGGGGTCTCCCCGAGCACCGTGTCCTACGTGCTGTCCGGACGGCGTTCGATCTCGGAGGACACCCGCCGCCGTGTCCAGCACAGCATCAGCGAACTCGGCTACCACCCGAACGCGGGCGCCCGCGCCTTGGCCAGCAGCCGCACCAATGTGCTCGCGCTCGTCGTCCCGCTGCGGACGGATCTGAACGTCCCGGTGGTCATGCAGTTCGTCGCGGCGACCGTCACCGAGGCACGCACCTACGACCACGACGTGCTCCTGCTGACCAAGAACGAAGGCCCGGACGGGCTGCGCCGGATCGCCGCGTCCGCCATCGCGGACGCGCTGATCGTGATGGACGTCGAAACCTCCGAGCCGCGTCTCCCGGTGCTGAGATCCCTGCACCGGCCGGTGGTGCTGATCGGCGTTCCGGCGGACCCCGGCGACCTGACCTGCGTCGATCTCGACTTCACCGCCGCGGGCGCCGCGAGCGTCACGCATCTGGCCGACCTCGGCCATCGCGAGGTCGCGCTGATCGGCCCCTCCCCCGCGGTCTACAAACGCGGCACGAGCTACGCGGGGCGGTTCCTGCGCGGCTTCCGCCAGACGGCCACGAAACGCAAGGTGCGCGCCGGTTCGTTCCCGTGCGCGCCTTCCTACGACGCGCTGCGTGACTGCCTCGACGACGTGTTCGCCGAACACCCCGGCGTCACCGGGCTGGTCGTGCACAACGAAGCCATCCTCGGCCCGTTGCTGTCCGAACTGAACCGTCGCGGCAAGCAGGTTCCCCAGGACATTTCGGTGCTGGCCGTCTGCCCGGAGGACATGGCCGAGGCGCAGTCGGTCCAGCTCACGTCGATCGCCATCCCCGCCGCCGAACTCGGCAGCCTCGCGGTCGAAATGGCGATGCGCCGTCTCGACGACGGAGGCCAGGCCGAGGTCCGGTTGCTGTCACCGCGCCTGACGGAGCGGGGCAGCACTGGCCCGGCCCCTTCGTAAGCCCTGGCGGCGTGTCGCGAAAGCCACCTTAAGGACATCAGACGTCCCGAAAGTGGCTTTCGCGACGCTCAGGCCGGACTCCCAGGCGGCCCGGCGCGGCCTTCCGGGGAGACAGCGCCACGAATCGTCAACGAGCTTCCCGTCGCCACGATCGTCTCGTCACCCTGGGGAAAGGCCACCTGCCAGCCATCGGGCGCGGAGTCGACGTCGATGTGGACACTGTCACCCTCCCGGCGGGTCCGGAACGTCGACCCGCCGACGGTGGTCGTGATCCTGACGTCATCCTCCAGCCGGTAAAGCCGCAGCGTGACACCGTCGGCATAGTCGTAATCCGGCCGGTCGTCGACGGCACCCAGCGGCAGAACGGTGTTGGGACGCACCAGCAGCGGGACGGTGAGCATGTCGCAGACCGTGGTCACCCACCGCGGCCCATGGATCTCGTCACCCGTGAAGAAGTCGGTCCACACACCATCCGGGACGTAGTAGGTCACTTCGCCCTCGTCCGAGAACACCGGCGCCACCAGGAGTGAGTCGCCGAGCATGTACTGCCGCTCCAGGTGGGCGCACGCCGGATCGGCGGGGAACTCCAGCGCCATCGCCCGCATCATCGGCGTACCCTCGGCCGCCGCCTGTGCCGCCGCCTGCCACAGGTACGGCATCAGCCGTGCCTTGAGCTTGGAGAACACCCGCAGGACATCTACGGCCTCCTCGTCGAACAGCCAGGGCACCCGGTAGGAGGAACTGCCGTGCAACCTGCTGTGCGAGGACAGCATCCCGAACGCGATCCAGCGTTTGAACAGTGCCGGATCCGGGGTGCCTTCGAAGCCGCCGATGTCGTGGCTCCAGTACCCGAAACCGGACAGGCCGAGGGAAAGCCCACCACGCAGGCTCTCGGCCATCGACTCGTACGTCGATTCGCAGTCGCCGCCCCAGTGCACCGGGAACTGCTGCGAGCCCGCGGTCGCGGAGCGCGCGAACACCACGGCTTCGCCCTCGCCGCGCCGCTTGCGTAGCACGTCGAAGACGGTCTGGTTGTAGAGATAGGTGTAGTAGTTGTGCATCCGCTCGGGATCGGATCCGTCGAAGTAGACGACGTCCGTCGGCACCCGCTCGCCGAAGTCGGTCTTGAAACAGTCCACGCCTTGTTCGAGCAGAGCGTCCAATTTGGACGCATACCACTCACGCGCGGCGGGGTTGGTGAAGTCGACCAGCGCCATCCCCGGCTGCCAGAGATCCCACTGCCACACGTCACCGTTCGGTTTCCGCAGCAGGTATCCGCCCGCGACGCCCTCGGCGAACAGCGGTGACCGTTGCGCCACGTACGGGTTGATCCACACCGAGATCCGCAGGTCCCGTGCTTTCAGCCGTTCCAGCATGCCGACGGGGTCCGGGAACGTCCGCGGGTCCCATTCGAAGTCGCACCAGTTGAATTCGCGCATCCAGAAGCAGTCGAAATGGAACACGCTCAGCGGCAGGTCGCGTTCGATCATGCCGTCGACGAAACCCGAGACGGTCTCCTCGTCGTAGGAAGTGGTGAACGACGTCGACAGCCACAGTCCGAAGGACCACGCGGGCGGGAGCGCCGGTCTGCCGGTCAGCGCCGTGTACTTGCGCAGGATCTCCTTAGGGCTCGGGCCGTAGATGACGAAGTACTCCAGCGACTGGCCCACGACGCTGAACTGCACCCGCGACACCGCTTCCGAGGCGACCTCGAAGGACACGTGCCCCGGATGGTCGACGAACACGCCGTAACCGGCATTGGTCAGATAGAACGGGACGTTCTTGTAGGCCTGTTCGCTGCTCGTGCCGGCGTCGGCGTTCCAGATGTCGACGACCTGCCCGTTGCGCACCAGGGGCCCGAACCGCTCGCCCAGCCCGTAGACCTGGGCACCCACCGAGAGGTCCAGCTGGTCGCGGACATGGTGCTCGCCGTCGAGGCTCATGAAGCCCATGCCCTTGGCTCCGCTGGTGGTGAGCACCTTGCCGTCCGCGAGGAAGTCGACCTTCCACCCTTCGCCGCGATTCAGCCGGACCGACAACGCGCCCGCGGTGAGCGTGTGCCCGTCCTCGGAGACCTTTGCCTCGTCGTCGGTGGCCGACAGCTCGAAGCGGGGTTCCCGAGGCAGCCCGCCCTCGAAATGCGTGACGCTCACCCCGATCACGTCCGGCATCGGCGAGGAGAACCCGACCGTCGCCACCGGGCCCTTCAACAGGTCGCCGCGATGGCGGATGCGATGGGTCGGCGCGTGCACCACGATCCGGCCGTCCCCCGCGGTGAGGTCGTACACCTCCACCGGATGCGCCGCCTGTACTCCGTCGCGCAGCAGCCAGTATCCGTTGCTGAACTTCATTTGACCGCCCCTGCCGTGATGCCACGTGTCAACGTCCGCTGGAAGATCAGGAAGAAGGCGATCGCCGGGATGACACCGAGCAACGCCGAGGCACTGGTCATGGTCGCGTCCATCATCCGCTGGCCCTGCAGCACACCCAGCGCGACCGGGACGGTCTGGGTGTCGTTGGAGATCAGCAGGATCAGCGGCAGGAAGAACTCGTTCCACGTCCAGATGAAGAAGAACACGAACAGCACGCCGAGGGTGGGCCTGCTGATCGGGACCACGATCCGTACCAGGGTCTGCCATTTGTTCGCGCCGTCGAGATAGGCGGCCTCGAGCAGTTCGTGCGGGAATCCGACGTACGTCGAGGACAGCAGATAGGTGCCGAACGCGGCCTGGATGATCGTGAAGATGATGATCACGCCGAGCTGGGTGTCGTAAAGACCGGTTTCGTTGGCGAGGAAGTACAGCGGGTACGCCAGCGCTTCCTGCGGCAGCGTGTTCGCGATGAGGAACGCGACCAGGATCCACGTCCGGCCGCGGACCCGGCCGATGCCCAGCGCGTAGGCGTTCAGCACCGAGATCACCACCGCGAGCACGGCGACCGAACCGCTGATCACGACGCTGTTGAGCAGCTTCTGCCCGAATCCGACCCGGATCCAGAAGTCGATCAGCCCTTGCAGGTACACCCCGTCCGGAAAGGAGAGCGGGCCGTCCGCCGCGTACTCGGCCGGCGATTTCAGCGCGTTCAGCGCCACGACCAGGAACGGCGCCAGCATCACGATCGCGAGAACGATCAACGACCAGAGCGTCACATGCCGTTTCACGCGTGCTCACCCCGTCTCTGGATCCGGAGGAACACCGTGGTGAGCACGAGGATCAGCACGGTGAGCACGGTCGCGATCGCCGCGCCGTAGCCGACCTGCGTCTTCTCGAAGAAGTTCTGGAACGAGTAGTACGACGGCACGTTGGTGGACCCTCCGGGGCCTCCCCTGGTCAGCACGTAGATCGGCCCGAACACCTTCAGCGCGGCGATGGTGCAGGTCAGCAGGACCACGAAGACCTCGGGTCGCAGCTGCGGCACCGTCACATGCCAGAACCGGCCCCACCACGACGCGCCGTCCAGTTCAGCCGCCTCGTGCAGCGAAGGATCCGCACGCTGCATCCCGGCCATGAAGATGACCACCGGATAGCCGACCTGGATCCACACCATCACGCCCATCACGCTCCACAGCGCGACATCCGGATCGCCCAGCCAGTTCTGGGCGAGCGAGCCGAGTCCGACGGCGGACAGGAGTTCGTTCACCGCGCCCTCGGGCGCCAGGATCCAGCTCCAGACGATGCCGGCGACCGCGATCGGCAGCACCTGCGGCAGGTAGACGCAGGCCCGCAGCACGCTGGCCGCCCGCGTCCCGAATCGCTTGGCCACGAAATCGAACAGCGCGGCCGCGATCACCAGCCCCGCCACGGTCGGCACGATGGCCATCGCCACCACGAGCCCGAGGTTGTGGCGGAACGACGCCCAGAAGACGTCGTCCGCGAACAACCGCCGGTAGTTCTCCAGTCCTGTCCACTTCGGATCACCGGCGCCGGACCACTGGGTGAAGCTGATGCCGATGTTCATCGCGAACGGGACCAGGATCACCGCGATCAGCAGCACCGCGCCGGGGATGAGGAAGAGCAGGTAGTTTCCCCGTCCCCTGGTCATTTGCCGACGTTCGCCAGATTCTCTTCGTAGGGCTTGGCGAGCTCGTCGAGTACCTGCGACGGTTCGGCGCTCGAGGTGATGAGCTTCTGCGTCGCAGAGACATGGACGTCGTAGTACCCGGGAGCGGGCCAGTCGGGATAGAACGCCAGTTTGTCCTGTGTGGACAGAGCGGTGAAGTCCTCGACCAGGTCCTTCAGCCGCGGCTCGGCCGGTGGTGTGGAGCCGTTCACCACCGGGACACCGCCTGCCTCACGGAGCTTGTCCTGGATGGGCTGGGACATCGTGATCGCGATGAAGTCGAGCGCGAGGTCGCGGTTCTTCGCCCCCTTGGGGATGACCCACATGTTGCCCGCGGAACCCGAGGTCATCCCCGGCCACGGGACCGAACCCCACTGGAAGTCCTTGATGCTCTGCACCAGCCTGCCGTACCACCAGCTGCCGCTGATCATGATCGGGTACTTGCCCTGCATGAACGACATGCCCATGCCCTCGGCGTCGACCCCGGCGGAATCCTTGCTGATGTAGCCCTTCCGCACCCAGTCGGCAAAGGTCGTCGCGCCGTAGGTCCACGCGGCGTCGTGGAAGTCGACCTTGCCGGTGTAGCGCTGGTAGCGGTCCACCCAGCCGCGGTCGGCCTTGGTGAGGGCGAGCTGGTACAGAACCTGGTGCGCCGGGTATTCCGAGCCGCCGACGGCCAGCGGAGTGACCCCGGCACCGGCGAATTTGGCCATGGCCGCGGTCAGCTGTTCGATGGTCCGCGGCTCTTCGAGGCCCTGCTGGGCGAACATGTCCTTGTTGTAGAAGATCTTCACGTACTCGGCGTAGTTCGGGACGCCGTACCACTTGCCGGATCCCATCACGCCGTTCTCGTCGTAACGGGCGGTCGTCTGGAGCGCCGGGGTGAGCTGTTTGTCCCAGCCGCGTTTGGCGACCTCTTCGCTGATGTCGGTCAGGAGTCCTTGCTTGGACAGCAGTCCCGCGGTGGCGTTGCCCTTGTTGTACTCCAGGATGTCCGGCGCGTCGCCCGAATTGAGCACCATCGGCGCCGTCTTCTGGATCTGTTCGAAGCCCTTCTCCTCGAAGGCGACCTTGACGCCGGGATGGCTCGCTTCGAACTGCTTGATCGCCTCGGCCCAGGCCACGCCCATCGCGCTGTCCGGCGGCTCGTAGTGCCACAGCTTCAGGGTCTTCGGGTCGCCGCTGCCGGATCCGGACCCGCAGCCCGCGACGGCCAGCATGGCGACCATCGCGGCGGCCAGTACTCGCTTCGACATCAGAGGTTCCCTCCAGAGACGTGGTGATGCTCGCCGGCCATCGTGGCCTCCCTCGGAATCCGCGGTGATCCGAACTGTCGAAGCGCTTCGATGGACACGATAGGACCGCGCGCCCGGTCAGCACAACGTCTTGACCGGGCGCGCTCCCACCTCTACTGTCAGGGCCTTTTCACCAGGCCTGTGAATGTGCCTGGAGCCGTAACTCGCGTGATTGGAGCCGTAACTCGCGTGCTTCGAGGCGTATCACGTGAGTTACGCCTTCAATCACGCGAGTTACGTCTCTGATCACGCGAGTTCGGGGCCGAATCGGATGGGGTGGCTCGCGACCGGAGTGGGGTCGAGGGTGCCGGTGCGGGCGAAGGTCGCCCAGACGGCGCGGAGCGCGGCGCCGAAGGCATCGACCTCCGGCCACGGAACCTTGCCGAGCATCGGGCTGCCCTGCCAGGCCCCCTGGGTGCCGAGCAGGAGCGGCAGTTCCAGACAGTGGGTGGCGCCGAACTCGGAGCCCTCGGGCCGCCAGTCCAGGCGATACGAGAAGACGCCGGCTCCGGCCGAGCACAGCCGGTCGCCGAAAGCGGCCAGCGGTTCGACGTAGATCTCGTCGGTGCCGGCGGCACCGGGGAACGCGGTCATGTCGTCGGCGTTCCAGCCGTACAGCACGTCGAGGTCGCGCACGTTGTCCGCGAAGGACGCCTTGTCCGGCGTGTTCACCGGAACGAACGCGGGTTCCATCGGGTCGCCGGTGAGCCGCAGGTTGGTCAGCGCGGTCTCCTTGTGCGCGGCAAGGATTTCCGTGGTCCCGGCGGTGCGCGGGTCGGTGCCGAGCGCGTCGGCGAACACCTGGCCGAGTTTCGCCGCCTGCTCGGGCGCGCGGGTGGCGAGGCCGAGCGGCGCGCTCTGCAGGATCGCCCGCCGGAACAGGCCGCGTGCCTCGGGCAGGTCCATCAGGAGCCGGATGGAGATGCCGCCCGCCGACTGCCCGGCGACCGTCACGTTGTCCGGATCCCCGCCGTAGGCCGCGATGTTGGCCCGCACCCAGCGCAGCGCCTCCACCTGGTCGGCCAGCCCGAGGTTGCCGGGACTGACCCCGTCCAGGTACAGATAGCCGAGCGCGCCGAGCCGGTAGTTGACGCCGACCACCACCAGATCGCCCTCGGCCGCCAGCGCGCCGCCGTCGTACCACTCCAGCAATCCGCCACCGCTGGAGAATCCGCCACCGTGCAGCCATACCAGCACCGGCCTGCGGCCGTCATCCCGTCCCGGCGTGCTGATCGTCAGGTTGAGACAGTCCTCGCCCTGCGGCAGGCGATCGCGCGGCGGTCCCATCACCCGGTCCAACCGCGACGGCGGTTGCGGACTGAGCTCCCCGCTGGACGGCGTCTGCTCCGAAACGGCGGCAGGCGGCGCGAACCGCGCCGCGGTGGCATAGCGAATCGGTCCTGTTCGGACAATCGTGGTCATACGCACCTCGCGGGTAGGATCGGCTGGTGATCTTGCCTCGCCTGCTGGACGGCCGACTGAAATTCCGCCACCTCGTCCTGCTCGACGCGCTGGCCAGGCAGGGCACCGTGGTCGGGGCCGCCGCCGAGTTGCACGTGACGCAGCCGGTGGCGACCCGAAGTCTGCACGAACTCGAAGAGATCCTCGACGTGCGGCTGTTCGAACGCGGCCCGCGCGGCATCACCCCGACCGTGTTCGGCGAGGCGTTCACCGGGCACGCCCGCGCGGTGCTCGCCCAGCTCGAGCAGGCCGGGCGGCACGTCGCCGAGCTGGCCGACGCCGAACGCGGCACGGTGGTGGTCGGCACCCATCTCGCGGGGTCGAACATGTTGCTGCCGCGCGCGATCGCGGCGATCAAGACCGAGCGGCCGTACCTGACCATCGTGGTCCGGGAAGGTTCTCCGGAAGCACTGCTGGTCGAGCTGGAGGCGGGCCGGGTCGACCTGATCATCGGCAGGCTGACGGCGCCTTCGGACGAGCGGATCGAACGGCGCAAGCTGTACGACGAGTCGGTGGATCTGGTGGTGCGCACCGCGCATCCGCTGGCGGGCGCGACCGGCGTCGAGCTGGCCGACCTCGCGGAGTACCCGTGGATCCTGCCCGGAGCGGAGACCGCGCTGCGCCGCGAGCTGGAACAGTTGTTCACCCGCAACGGCTTCCCGCTGCCCGCGAACCGGGTGGAGACCACGTCGTTCCTCACCGTGCGGCAACTGCTGCTGGAGACCGACGTGATCGCCGCGCTGCCCAGTCTGATCACCAAGGACGACCCGAGGATCACCAGGGTCGCGCTGGCGCTGGAGCCCATCGGGCACAGCGTCGGGCTCACCCTGCCCGCCCAGCGCACGCTCAGCCCGTCGGTGGACGCGCTGATCCGCAGCCTGACCGACGTCGCCACCGGCATGTCGCATTAGGACGATCACGACAGGGACAGGAAGCGCTCGGCGTTCCCGCTGGTGATCAGCTGCCGCTCGGTCTCGCTCAGGAATCCGCTTTTACGCACCACCTCGCCGACCGGCCGTTCGCCGAGCGGGTACGGGTAGTCGCTGCCGACCATCACCCGCTCGGCGCCGAGCGTGTCCACGAGCAGCCGCAGTGCCCGCTCGTCGAAGACCACCGAGTCGACGTGGAACCGGTCGAGGTAGTGCGACGGCGGGAACTCCGAGGTGCCGATCACGTCGTTCCGCCGATGCCAGGCGTTCTCCATCCGGCCGAGCCAGAACGCGAACGAGCCGCCGCCGTGGGCGAAGCAGATCTTCAGGCTCGCGTCGATCCGGTCGAAGACCCCGCCGAGCACCAGCGCCAGGATCGACAGATGCGTTTCGGCGGGCATCGCGGTCAGCCACCGCGCCATCCACCGGTCCAGCCGGGGCGAATCGGCCATGTCCCACGGGTGCACGAACACCGGAACCCCGAGCGACGCGCAGTGCTGCAGGAAGGTCTCCACCCCCGCGCTGTCCAGATCCTGGTCACCGACGTGGTTGCCGATCTCCACCCCGCGATGTCCCGCGGCGAGGCAGCGTTCCAGTTCACGGCACGCGGCGTCGGGGTCCTGCAACGGAACCTGGCAGAACGGGATCAGCCGATCGGGTGCCGGTGCGACGATCTCCAGCGCCAGGTCGTTGAAGATCCGGGCGATCCGGCCTGCCTGCTCGCCGGTCCGGCCGTAGTTGAAGAACGCGGGCGTCGGGGAGACCACCTGGGTGCGCACGCCGTCGGCGTCCATGTCCAGCAGCCGGGTCTCCGCGTTCCAGCAGTCCGCGGCGATCCGGCGGAACTCCTTGTCCCCCATCATGATCATCGCCTCGGACTCGGTCTCCGCACGCAGCCACGGCGCGTCCGGTCCGGCGTCCGCGCGCAGATCCGGCCAGCCGTTCGGCACGTAATGCGTGTGGATGTCGATCAGGGCGGTCATCTCAGCCCTTTCCGGGGTGGAGGGCGCCGCAGCCGCCGCAGGTACGGGCTTTCTCGTCGCCGTAGAAGGCGGTGAAGACCGGCGGCAGATCCTCGACGATGTCGCGCACCTGGAGTTCCACTTCGTGCACCAGCGCGGCGCATTCGAGGCAATACCACTGGAACTTCTCCAGCGTGCCCTCCTCACGGACGCGTTCGATGACCAGGCCGATCGAGTCGGCCTCCGGGCGCTGCGGCGAGTGCGGGATATCTCCCGGCAGCAGCCACGTGTCGCCTTCGGAGATACGGATGGTCTTCTGGCCCTCGTCGGTCATGATGTTCACGTGCATGTTGCCCTTGAGCTGGTAGAACCATTCCTCATAGGGGTCGACGTGGAAGTCGGTGCGCTGGTTCGGCCCGCCGACGATCTGCACGATGAAATCGCTGCCGAGCGCCATGGTCCGGTTGTTCACCGGCGGCTTGAGCAGATGCTCGTGCTCGGCGATCCAGGCCTGGAAATTGACGACCTCGGGAATGTCGGTCATCGCGGGACCTCCGTGTTCTTCGGTAGATGAGCGATCGCCTGGATTTCGATCAGCAGATGCGGATGCGGCAGCTGGTGTACCGCGACCGTGGTGCGGGCAGGGCCCGTTTCGTCGAAGTATTCGCCGTAGATCTCGTTGTAGCCGCCGAAATCGTTCATCGAAACCAGGAAGGTGGTGATCTGGGTGATGTCGGTGAGGTCGGCGCCGACCTCGTGCAGGATGCCGCGGATGTTCTCGATCACCGCGCGGGTCTGCGCCCGGATGTCCAGATTCGTGGTGCCGAGTTCGTCGACCTCGACGCCGGCGAACGTGTTGTCCGGACGACGAGAGCTCGTCCCGGACACGAAGATCAGGTCGCCGGCGACCTTCACATGCGGGAACCGGCCCCTCGGCTTGGCCAGCCCGGAGATCACTCGCCCGCTCATGCCAGCCCCCGCACCGAAACCCGGCCGAGGCCGGCGATGTCCGCCTCGGCGACGCCGGGCGCGAACGGCACCGCTTCGGTCGCCGCCCCGGCCAGCACCACCTGCCCGGCCCGCAACGGGATGTCCCGTTTCCGGCACAGCTCCACCAGCGCGTGCAGCGCGCGCACCGGATCGCCGAGGATCGCGGCCGTCGAGCCGATCACCTCGCGGTCCCCGGACCGCAGCCGCACCGCACGGTTCGCCGCCTCGCCGAACGCGCGCCACGGTCCGAGCACGAACCCGGCGGCCGAGGTGTTGTCCGCGACCACATCGGTGTGGGTGAACCGGAAATCGCGGTACCGGGAGTCGATGATCTCGATCGCGGGCGCCATCGCGTCGACCGCGGACTCGATGTCGAAGGTGGGATCGGTGAGGTCGACGTCGCGGGCCAGCCGGTAGGCGATCTCCGGCTCCACCTTCGGATGAATGAAGCCCGCCAGCGAAACCTCGCCGCCGTCGGCGACCCGCATCGCGTCGGTGAGCCTGCCGGCGATCACCTCGGACACGCCCATCTGCGCCATCTTCGCCTTGCTGGTCAGCCCCAGTTTCACCCCGAGTACCCGTTCGCCGCGCGCTTCCCGACGGGCCACCAGCGCGGCCTGGATCGCGTACGCGTCGGCGATGTCGAACTCGTGATCGTCGGCGAGGCTCGGCGTGTCCACGCGCGACGTCTGCGCGGTGTCCAGCCGATCAGCGAGCGCCGAGATCTCCGCGGTGGCCATCATGTGCCGCTCCGTACCAGGTCGAGTGCGATGTCCACGATCATGTCCTCCTGCCCGCCGACCAGCTTCCGCCTGCCGACCTCGGTGAGAATCCGCCGGGTGTCCAGTCCGTAGCGGGCGGCCGCGCGCTCGGCGTGCAGCAGGAAACTCGAGTACACCCCGGCGTAACCCAGGGTCAGCGTCTCGCGATCCACCTGGACCGGCCGTTCCCGCAGCGGGCGGACCAGGTCGTCCGCCGCGTCCTGCAACGCGAACAGGTCCGCTCCGTGCTCCCAGCCGAGCAGGTCGGCGACCGCGACGAACGGCTCGGCCGGGCAGTTGCCCGCTCCCGCGCCCTGCCCGGCCAGCGCGACGTCCACTCGGTAGGCACCGTGCTCGACCGCCGTCACGCTGTTCGCCACCGAAAGGGAAAGGTTCTCGTGCGCGTGGATGCCGATTTCGGTCCGCGGATCGAGCACCTGCCGGTACGCGTCGATCCGCTCGGCGACCCCGTTCATCGTCAACCGCCCACCCGAATCGGTGACGTACACGCAGTGCGCGCCGTAGGACTCCATCAGCCTGGCCTGTTCGGCGAGCGCAGCCGGCGGGGAAAG
Organism: Amycolatopsis sp. NPDC057786; assembly: GCF_042797905.1. Classification (NCBI taxonomy): domain Bacteria; kingdom Bacillati; phylum Actinomycetota; class Actinomycetes; order Pseudonocardiales; family Pseudonocardiaceae; genus Amycolatopsis; species Amycolatopsis sp. NPDC057786. The sequence goes on along the minus strand of NZ_JBHVKW010000006.1, from coordinate 106,436 downwards.
ATGGCTCATCATCAGGAATCCGGCCACGTCCATGCCCTGCTCGCGGGCCCAGGCGATGTGCTGCGCGGCCACGTCGGCCTCGGTGCAGTGCGTCGCGATCCGCACGCTGCGCACCCCGAGGTCGCGGGCGCGGCGCAGCTGTCCGATGGTGCCGATGCCGGGCAGCAGCAACGTGGTCAGCGTGGCGTTCTCGATCACCTCGGCGGCCGCGGTGATCCACTCTTCGTCGGTGTGGGCACCGAATCCGTACGTCGCGCTGGACCCGCCGATCCCGTCGCCGTGCGCGACCTCGATCGCCGCCACGCCCGCCTTGTCCACAGCGGACACGATCCGCCGGACCTGGTCCACTGTGTACGCGTGTCCCATCGCGTGCATGCCGTCGCGCAGGGTCACGTCCTGGAGGTAGACCTTCATCCGAGCCACCCCCTCAGTTCGGCGATCCGCTCGGCCGTGCGCAGCGCCGCCGAGGTCATGATGTCGAGATTTCCCGCGTAGTCCGGCAGGTAGTGGGCCGCGCCCAGCACTTCGAGGAACACCGAGACCTTGAGCCCGGAGATCTCCCGGCCGAGTTCGGGCACCCACTGCCGGTGCACCTGGTCGAACTGCACTTCCTGTTTCAGGGTGTATCCGGGCACGTACTCGCGCACCCGCTCGGCCATCTGCCGGACCGACGCCGCGATCTTCTCCCGGTCCGGCTCCCCCTCGACCAGGCAGTACACCGTGTCCCGCATGACGATCGGCGGGTCGGCCGGGTTCAGCACGATGATCGCCTTGCCCAGCGCGGCGCCGCCGACCTCGCGGATCGCGGCCGCGGTGGTCTCGGTGAACTCGTCGATGTTCGCCCTGGTCCCGGGCCCTGCCGAGCGGGACGAAATCGACGCGACGATCTCCGCGTACGCGACCGGGGCGACCGAGGACACCGCGGCCACGATCGGGATCGTGGCCTGCCCGCCGCAGGTCACCATGTTCACGTTCGGTGCGGCGAGGTGCTCGTCCAGGTTCACCGGCGGCACCACGAACGGGCCGATCGCGGCCGGGGTCAGGTCGATCATCAGCTTGCCGTGCGCCTCGGCCACCTCGGCGTGCCGCCGGTGCGCACCGGCGGAGGTCGCGTCGAAGAGCACCCGCACGTCGGCGAACTCGGGCAGTGCGGCGAGACCGTCGATACCGTCGTGGGTGGTGGCCACCTTGAGCCTGGCCGCCCTGGCCAGCCCGTCCGAGGCCGGGTCGATACCCGCCATCGCGGCCATCCGCAGCGACTTCGACAACCGCAGCACCTTGATCATCAGATCGGTGCCGATATTGCCGGAGCCGATGACGGCGACCGGAACCGTTGCTGTCACTGAGTCTCCTCCTCGATCACCGCGTCGACCTCGCCTAGTCCGTCGAGCCGCAGCCGGAACCGGCCCGCTCCCGTGACCGGCACCATCGGGCCGAGCGCCCCGGACATCACCACGTCGCCCGCGCGCAACGGCTGCTCGCGGGCGGCCAGCTCGCGGGCCAGCCACGCGACCGCGGCCACCGGCGAGCCGAGGCAGGCGTGCCCCGCGCCGAACGAGACCGGTTCACCGTCCAGCTCCAACGTCATCCCGGTCGCGGCGAGATCCCGGCCGGTCAACGAGACCGGGGTGCATCCCAGTACCACCGCGCCACTGGACGCGTTGTCCGCCACCGTGTCCACTATGGACAGATCCCAGGCCTCGATCCGGGAGTCCACGATCTCGATCGCGGGCAGTACGAACTCCGTCGCCCGCAGCACGTCCGCGACCGAGGCACCCGGCACGTCCAGATCGCGGCCGAGCACGAACGCGATCTCGCCCTCGGCGCGAGGTTGCAGGAACCGCCGGTACGGAACGGGTTCGGTGTGCGTGTACAGCATGTCGTCGAAGAGCACGCCGAAGTCCGGCTGGTACACGCCGAACTGCCGCTGCACCGAGGGCGCGGTCAGCCCGATCTTCGCTCCGGCCACTCTGGCGCCTGCCGCGATCCGCTGGTCACGCAGTCTGCGCTGTACCGCGTAGGCAGCGTCGACATCTTGCGTGCCAAGGAATTCCCGCACCGGCGGGCACGGGGTCGCGGTGCTCGCCGCGCTCGCGAGCCGGGTGGCGGCCGCCTCGATCGGCGCGCTCACAGCCGCACGCACACATTCGTCGGCTCGGTGTAGAAGTGCAGCGAAGACGCGCCGCCCTCCCTGCCGATGCCGGAAAGCCCCATCCCGCCGAACGGCGAACGCAGGTCGCGCAGGAACCAGGTGTTCACCCAGGCCATGCCGACGTGCATGGCCTGCGCGACGCGGTGTCCCCGGCGCAGGTCCTGGGTCCACACCGAGGACGCGAGCCCGTATTCGGTGTCGTTGGCCAACGCGATCGCCTCGTCCTCGGTGTTGAACGGGATCAGCGCGGCCACCGGGCCGAAGATCTCCTCCCGCACCGGCCGGTCCTTGTTCGTCAAGCCGGTCCACAGGGTCGGCTCCAGCCACGAGCCGCCGTCGAGTTCCGGGCCGAGCTCGGGAATCCCGCCACCGGTCAGGGTTTTGGCGCCGGCCTCCTCGGCCAGCGTGAGGTAGTCCAGGACCTTGCGCCGGTGCTCCGGCGAGATCAGCGGGCCGGTGGTGGTCCGTTCTGTCAGGGGGTCGCCGAGCCGAAGTCCGCGAGCCCGCTCGACCAGCCCGGCCGCCACGTCGTCGAACACCGAGCGCTGCACGTACACCCGCTCGGTGCACAGGCACACTTGCCCGGTGTTCGCGAACACCGACCGGGTCAGCCCGGCGAGAGTCTCGTCGAGATCGGCGTCCTCGAACACGATGGCGGCGTTCTTCCCGCCGAGTTCGAACGACACCGGCCGGACCCGGGGCGCGACCGTGCGCATCACCTGGGTTCCCGTGGCGGACGAGCCGGTGAACGTCACCCCGTCGATGCCGGGATGCTCGGTCAGGTACTGCCCCGCCGAGTCGCCGCCGAAGCCGTGCACCACGTTGTAGGCACCCGCGGGCAAGCCGACCTCGGCCAGCACCTCGGCCAGCAGGGTCGCGGTGGACGGGGTCTGGTCGCTCGGCTTGACGACGACCGCGTTGCCGCAGCCGAGCGCGGGCGCGACCTTCCAGGTCAGCAACAGCAGCGGCAGGTTCCACGGCACGATCACCGCGACCACGCCGAGCGGTTTGCGCACCGCGTAGTTCAGCGCCTGCGCCCCGCCGGGCAGATCGGTGACGAACGACTCCTGGCCGGCGGCCGCGATCACGTCGGCGAACGTGCGGAAATTCGCCACGGCGCGGGCCACGTCCAGCTCGCGGGCCTGGGTGACCGGCTTCCCGGTGTCCGCGACCTCGGCCGCGACGAACTCCTCGAACCGAGCCTCGATCCGGTCGGCGGCCCGGCGCAGCAACGCGGTCCGCTCCCGCACCGGAGCGTCCGCCCAGCCGTTGTGCAAGGCGGCGCGCGCGCCGGTGACCGCGCGGTGCACCAGCTCCCGGTCGGCCTCGTGCACCCGGGCGAACTCCGCGCCGGTCGCCGGATCGACCGCCGGGAACCCGGGACCGTCGGGCTCGGCGAACTCACCGTCCACGAAGTTGCGGATCCACCGCACTGACTGCGTCATGCCGTTCACTCTGGCCGGGCACGCCATGCGGAACAAATGCGTATCTGCTCGCTAGCTATGCCCTCACGGACATATCTCATCGCCGACTCCACGGACACGGCCGAGCGCCACAGTCGCCCCATAGGCATCACCAGTCACAACGGCTACGTGCGAGCGGGGTGAGCCATTGGCTGCGGCTGGCAGTGAAGGCCTCCTTGCCTACCCTCAAGGTAGGGACGGAGGCCTTCACGGAACGTGGGTCCGCCGCTCTCGTCCCAGGTACACCAGCGACCACAACAGGCACAGCGACCGCGCGTGAAGGCCCCCTTCCCCAGTACATGAAGGCCCCCTTCCTTGCGCCTAGGTACAGGAAGGGGGCCTTCATGTACTTCGGGCCGGGACGCGGCACTCGATACCGAGCCCACCGAACGCCTCGCGTCGCCCCCTGCTGAGCTATCTCAGTTCAGGCATGGCAGACCGACAATTCGGCATTTGTGGCCTATGCCTCACGATGTCAGGCTTCTGCCCAATCACCAGCAGCCGCGATCGGCTGTCGCCAGAGTCGATTGGGTATTCGCAGATGAACGCACCCGCGCCCCGCAAGATCGCCGCCGCAACGCTCGCCGGGACCACCCTCGAGTGGTACGACTTCTTCCTCTACGGCACCGCGTCCGCGCTGATCTTCAACAAGCAGTTCTTCCCCTCGCTGAGCCCCACGGTCGGCACCCTCGCCGCGTTCAGCACCTTCGCCGTCGGGTTCATCGCCCGCCCGCTCGGCGGTCTGGTGTTCGGCCACTTCGGCGACCGCATCGGCCGCAAGTCCACGCTGGTGGTGTCGCTGATGTTGATGGGCGTCGGCTCCACGTTGATCGGGTTGATCCCGAACTACGAGGCGATCGGCATCTGGGCGCCGATCCTGCTGGTCGCGATGCGGATCGTGCAGGGCATCGGGCTCGGTGGCGAAGGCGCGGGAGCGACCCTGATGTCGATGGAACACGCGCCCGCCGATCAACGGAACCGGTACGCCGGGTTCCCACAGATGGGGACGCCCGCCGGTCTGGTGCTGGCGAATCTGCTGTTCCTCGGCAGCAGCGCGCTGATGCCCGCGAGCGCGTTCGCCGCGTGGGGCTGGCGGGTCCCGTTCCTCCTGAGCTTCGTGCTGGTCGCGATCGGCCTGATGATCCGGCTGCGGATCACCGAATCGCCGTCGTTCACGCAGGTGGCCAGGAACGACAAGGTCGTCCGGTTCCCGCTCGGCGCGGCGCTCAAGGTCGGCTTCGGCAGGCTCGCGCTGACCCTGCTGGTCGGCGTGGCGAACTCGGCGGTCGCCTACGTGTTCATGGTCTTCACCCTGTCCTACGGAACCCAGAACCTGCACTACGACCGGCAGTTCCTGATCCTGTCGGTGACCGGATCGGCCGTGCTGTGGTTCGCCACCATCCCGATCTGGACGCGGATCGCCGACCGTCACGGCAGGCGCACCATGTTCGTCGCCGGGTCGGCCGCGCTCCTGCTGTGGTGCCTCGCGTTCTTCCCGCTGCTGAACTCCGGCAACACCGGGCTCGCGATGCTCGCGCTGGCGGGGATGGGCCTGGTCGTCCCGATCACCCACTGCGTGCAGGGCGCGATCATCGCGGACACCTTCCCGGTCAACGTCCGGTTCTCCGGTATGTCGCTGCTGCTGCAGGGCGGCGCGATCCTCGGTGGCGGGCTCGCCCCGATGATCGCCACCGCGGTGCTCAACGCCACCGGTTCGACCGTCGGCATCACCTGGTACCTGGCCGCGATCTGCGGTGTCAGCATGGTCAGCGCGATGGCCTTGTTCCGGCTGCTCCCTTCCCGGGCCGAAGTGTCCACAGTGGACGATATGCGCGACGTGGTTCCGCTGTCCGTGAACACCCGCCCGGCCGGGCTCGACGATCATTAGAGTCCGTTCCATGCCGGTCACCACACGCACGGTCGAATATCCCGCCGACGGACTGACGATGGTCGGGCACCTCGCGCTCCCGGAAGGTGCCGACCGCCGTCCCGCGGTCCTGATCGGGCCGGAAGGACCGGGACTCAACGATTTCCAGCGACGCCGGGCCGACGCTCTCGCCGAGTTGGGATACGTGGCGCTGGCCTTCGACATCAACGGCGGACGCTGGTTCTCGGACCCCGAAGAAATGCTCGCGTATGCGATGCCCCTGCTCGGCGACCCGGACCGGATGCGGGAGATCGGCCACGCGGCCCTCGGCGTGCTGCGATCGGCGCCGCGGACCGACCCGGACCGGATCGCCGCCATCGGCTACGGCACCGGCGGGGCGATCGCGCTGGAGCTGGGCCGGGACGGCGTCGACCTGCGCGCGATCGGGACGATCAACGCGCTGACCACCGGCCGTCCGGGCGAAGCGGCGCGCATCCGGTGCCCGGTGTGGGCCGGGGTCGGGTCCGAAGACCCGATCATGCCGCCCGCTCAGCGGGAGGCGTTCACCGCGGAAATGCAGGAGGCGGGCGTCGACTGGCGGCTCGTGGTCTACGGCGGCGCCCAGCACGCCTTTCACCACCCCACGGTCGACCACGCCGTGCTCCCGGGCGTCGCCCACCACGCGCGGCACGCGGAACGGGCGTGGCGCGACGTCGTCGGCCTGCTCGACGAATGCCTGCCCGTGGTCAGCCCAGCTTGAGCCACCCCAGGGCCAGCGCGACGACGAACCCGCTCGCCAGGACGACGAGAACACCGATGAGGATCAGCCAGGCGACAGGCATCGCCTTGGAGGGCATCGGTTGCGGGTGCGAGAGCCCCGACGTCTGAGCCGAGTCGGGCGGCGTGTCGCCCGGCGCGACACCGCCTCCTGGTTCGCGGCGGGTTTTCTCGGGTTCCGGGTCGGGCGGCTGGGCTGTCATCGCCGGTGCTCCTTCGGTCGGTCTCACCGTGCGGATACCCGAACGCGGACGACGCAACCTTCTCAGCCGAGCTGGGGAACATCGTTCGGGAATCCGATGGGCAGCTGGTACATCCCGCGGGCGGTGCGGCCACCCCCGAGCCAGCCGTGGAAGTGGATGTGGCCGTCGACGACGTCGGCCCCACCCGGAGCGTCGACCTTGCCGCCGAGCAGATCGGTGGACAGGAACGGCGCACCGGCTTTCACGAACGGCCCGCTCAGCGTGGGCGCGGAGGCATATCCCGTGTGGTAGCCGGAACTCTGGAACGTGTCGGCGGAGTAGAACAGGAAGTACCGGCTCGCCGTCTTCACCACCGACGGTGCTTCGACGACCGCGTTCTCCGACGCGAGATCGGCGCGCAGGAGCTCGATCCGCGGGCCGGCCGGTGTCCGTCCGTCGGCGAGCAGTTTTTGTGACCAGATCGCGGCCGGAGGACCGACCGCCGCGCCGTCGCTCTTGTAGAGCAGGTACCGCGAGCCGTCCGAGTCCACAAAGGTCTGCGGGTCGATGTCACCGCCGTCGCCGGGTACGCAGATCAGTGGGCCGTCTCCGGCAGGCGTGTACGGCCCTTCGGCGTTCGCGGCCGTCGCGACGCCGATGCACTTTTCCCCGCCCGGTGCCACCGACGCCGAAAAGTAGAGCAGGTACGTACCGTCGGAAAGCCGGGTCACATCGGGAGCCCAGAACCCGCCGTCCGGTTTCGCCCACTTCGGTACGGCGGCGAGAGCGTCACCGGCCACCCGCCACGGACCTTCCAGCGCCGGAGCGTGCGCATAGGGCACTTTCACCGCGCCGGTGCTCGTGGAGAAGGCGAAGTAGCCGGAGTCCGTCTTGACGATGTCCGGGTCCGGGAAGTCCTGTCCGATGAGCAGTCTCGGTGAGCCGATGGCGGACGCCGGAGGCGAGGTGAGAAGCGTCGTGGCCATGACCACGGCGAGGGTCACGAGGCGGTGCGTGAACTTCATGCCCGATTCTGTCGACGGGGCGACGCGATCGGCAGCGTCACCGGGACCCTGCCACCGGGAAGCGTGTACTTCACCGTTCACCCGGTTCCGCAGGATTCATCCGCGCGTCTTCGGGTAGTCGGCGCGGAGCGACTTCCCGTCATTCCGCGAACGGATACGTCTCCAGTTCACCCCCGACAGGCTCGAACCGATGCAGCGGACGGACCGCGTCGGTGTGGTCGCAGTGAATGAACACGTCGTATCGGCGGCCGAGAAGCGTGGGTACGTAGTTGCCTGCCCGTTCTTCGGCCGGGCGGTAGACGACAGTACCGTGCGACGCCTCGCCGATCAGGACATATCGAGCTGACGCGGTCCTCTCCAAGACCGCGTCCGGATCTCGCGGATCACGCAGTGGCCGCGCCGCTCGCCTTGCCTCCGACACCGGGTCCACGCGAACCCCCGTCCGGACGAAGCCGTCTCAGCCCTTGTGGTGACGGACCACGGCGACGGGACAGGGCGCGTGGTGAACCATGGCCCGGCTGACCGACCCGAGCAGAGCACGGCGGAGCAACCCACGTCCGTGACTGCCGACGACGAGCAGCGCGGCACCCTCGGCTTGCTCCGCCAGCGCATGAGCGGGCCGGTCGACGGCGATCACCCGGTGGACGGGAACGTCCGGATAGCGTTCCCGAGATCCCGCCAGCGATTCGTCGAGCAGGGGCTTTCCCCGCTCCTCGATGAGTTCTCTGTCGTGCTCGGTGGGAGTCACCGCCATCGCTTCGAGCGGGAGATCGGACCAGACGTGCATAGCCACCAGCACGCAGCCATGCCGGTCGGCGAAGTCGTAGGCGAACCCGATCGCTTCCATGCTGGTCTCGGATCCGTCGACGCCGACCACGACCTTGCGATCGCCGTCCGCCGGCGGTTCGTCGCCGGCGCGCACCACCACGATGGGCCGGTGGTAGTCGTGCAGGAGTTCGTCGGCCGTCGACCCGACCAGGAGCCTGGGCAACGCGGTGAGCCCCGACGACCCGATGACCAGCAGTTCCGCGTTCTCCGCGGCGCGGGCCAGCGCGTCGGGTGCGCGGCCGGACAACAGCCGGGTCGAAACGGCCAGATCCGGCCAGGCCCGGCGGCATTCCTGCGCGATGTCGCCGAGCATGGCTTCGGCGTGCCGCTGCGCTGTTTCCTGACCTGCTTCGAGGAACCCCGGCCGCGGCCACGCCCCGCCGCCAGGGACCGCCTCGGGCACGGGCGGGAACCCGACGACGTGGGCGACGACCAATTCGCAGCCACGGGTGGCGGCTTCACCCGCGGCCCAGCGCACGGCCTTCCGTGCTTCTTCGGAGCCGTCGTAGCCCGCGACGACGGCTCCCTTGTCCTTTGTGGATTCCGGTGCTGACATCACTGCTCACGTCCTGCGCGTCACGGCAAGTGCCGGTCGAACCAGTCCGTCGCCAGCCTCGCCACTTCGGCCAGCGCTCCCGGTTCTTCGAACAAATGAGTGGCCCCGGCCACGACCTCGATGCGGTTCGGCGCGACGAGTCGCCCGGCGGCGAGCCGGTTCAGTTCCAGGACCGGATGGTCGAGGCCGCCGACGATCAACAGCGTCGGGGCCCTCACCTCGGTCAAGGCGCCGCTCGCCAGATCCGGTCTGCCACCACGGGACACCACCGCACGCACGGATTTCTCCCTGGCCGCGGCGATCAGCGCCGCCGCCGCACCCGTACTGGCACCGAACAACCCGATCGGCAGATCGCGGACCACGTCGTGGTTGCCGATCTCGTTCACCGCGGTGACCACCCGGTCGGCGAGCAGCGGAATGTCGAAACGCAACTCGCCGGTGCTCCGGTCGGCGCGTTCCTCGTCCTCGGTCAGCAGGTCCAGCAGGAGGGTGGCGAAGCGGTTGTCCTGCAGCACTCCCGCCACCGCACGGTTACGGCAGCTGTGTCGCGAGCTTCCCGATCCGTGCGCGAAGACCACGACCCCGAGGGGGTCACCGGGGACCACCAGATCACCCGACAGCGCCACCCCGGCGGAATCGATGACGACCGGAACGGTCATGACGTCACTCCCCACTGCGGGCCCTGACAACGCCATGACTACCACGTGCGGCGGCCACCGAAACGTCGAACCGCCTATGCCGCCTCGAGCAGCGAGACGACTTCCTCGTCGCTGGTCTGAGAGAAGTTCTCGTACCACTGGCCGACCGCTCTGAACTCTTCCGGTTCGACCACGCAGAGGACGTCGTCCGCCACGTCCCGCAGCATCTCGGGCGCCCTGACCGCGCACACCGGAGCGGCGAACACCAACCGGCGCGGTTCCGCCTGACGCAGAGCTCGCAGCGCGGCCGTCGCCGTGACGCCGGTGGCGAGCCCGTCGTCCACCAGCAGCACGTCCCGGCTACGTACCGCGACCGGTTCACGATCGCCGTGATAGCGACGGAGGCGGCGGCGCGCCTCCGCTCGCTCGGCTGAGCACGTCTGTTCCAGGTCGGCCGGGCTCAGCCCGAGCCTGCGCAAAGTGTGCCTGTCGTAGTAGGCCGGGCCATCCGCCGTCACCGCCCCCACTCCGAACTCCGGGTGGCCGGGTGCGCCGATCTTGCGGGACACGGCCACATCCAGGGGCGCCCCGAGTGCGCGGGCGACTTCCGCGGCGACCGGCACACCGCCCCTCGCCAGCCCGAGCACCACCGGATCGGGCCACTCCGGCCGCCCGATCAGGCGGGCCAGCTGCCGACCGGCCATCCGCCGGTCGGCGAACGCGCGATACCTGACCGAGGACATCGAACACCTCCTCCACCAGGGCGTACCCACGAGAGGAACGGGCAAACGGTCAGGAGCGTCCCCGCGACGCTGTCTGGTCCGACTGCCCGTGCCTCAGCGGAGTGCCCGGTTCCGCCGCGGTGGCTTCTCGCACCGGCGAACCTCCGCGTCCGCCGGAAACCTCGGGCGTCACGTCCTGATTCCCTCCGGAAGGCTCGGCACCGGCGACGACCTCGTCGAGACGGGCCCGCAGTAGTTCGAGGACCCGGGTACGCCCGCCGTGTGCCTGCTCGTAGTCGATCAGTTCGCGCAGCTGTGGTTCCGTCAACGCACGGATGCGGTGCTGAAGCGTCCCCGCGGGGAGTTCGTCGTAGTTCGCCAACGGCAAGTCGGCCATCGTGACCTCCTTTCGACAGCTCCGGGGATACCCCCGCGGGAGGCGGGCAAACTCGTCAGGCGAGTGCCGCGATCAGCCCGATCGCCAGAGCCGTCCGTTCCGGGATGTGCCGCACGAGGATGTGTTCGTCGCGTGCGTGGGCGCCGCCTCCGACGGCGCCGAGCCCATCGAGCACCGGGCGGCCCAGCGCGGACACGAAGTTGCCGTCGCTCGCACCTCCCACCGCGGTCTCCTCCAGCTCCCAGCCCGCGTCGGCGGCCACCTTGCGCGCGCTCGCGAACAACGCCCGCGACGGGTCGTTCGGCGTCATCGGGGGTCGATTCCACTCCCCTTCGACCGAGATGCCCACGCGAGGATCGGTGGCTTCCAGACCGGCGAACAGCTTGTCGATCCGGTCCATTTCGGACGGTTCGGCGACGCGGACGTCGACGCCGCAGCTCGCGCCGCCCGCGGTGACGTTACGACCGGTACCGCCGGAGATGGTGCCGACGTTGACCGTGGTCCCGAGTTCACGCGAGCCGGCGGACGCCAGCTGTCCGACGATCTCGGCTAGGGCGTGGATCGCGCTCGCTCCCGCATACGGGTCCAGGCCAGCATGCGCCTCGACGCCGGTGGCGGTCACGTCGAACAGGCCGACCCCCTTGCGTGCGGTCTTCAGCTTGCCGTCCAGCGACGCCTCGAATACGAGGGTGGCCAGCGCGCCTTCACTGGCCGCTTCGATGTACGGCCGTGAGTGGGGGCTGCCGATCTCCTCGTCGCCGTTGAAGAGGAACTTGACCGACGGATGCGGAAGGCCGAGCTCGCGGAGGCCTCGCAAGGCCCAGACCGACTGCACCAGACCGAGTTTCATGTCGAACGCGCCCGGCCCGGTGACGCGGCCGTCCTCGTCGGTGTACGGCCAGCCGGCGAGCGTGCCGGTCGGCCAGACCGTGTCGTAGTGGCTCAGCAGCAACACCGTTCCCGGCGCGGTACCCGCATAGCCCAGTTCGAGCACGTCGCCGCGGACCATGTCGGTGTGCCGGGCCTCGGTGTCGGGTGCGCCGAGGCGGTCGAAGACCCACGCCCGGATGGTGTCGAGGCCTTTGTCCAGCATCGGCTTGTCGTAGCTGTGCGTCTCCAGTTCGACGATGCTCCGCAGATCGTCGAGTATGGCGGGCAGTGCCTGCCGGGACCAATCCGTGTGTGACAAGAGAATCCCTTCCTAGCGAACGGGGGCGCCGGGGCCGAGCGGGATGCCGAACACCCAGAACACGAAGAACAGCAATGTCCACACCACCAGCAGGGTGAACGCGAGTGGGACCGTCATCGAGAACAGCGTGCCGATCCCCGCCGAACGCCGATAACGCTGCAGGAAACCCAGCGCCATCACGAAGTACGGGCTCATCGGGGTGATCGCGTTCGTGCACGAGTCCGCGATGCGGTACAGCGCCTGCGTGGTCTCCGGCGGGATGTCCAGCAGCATCAGCATCGGCACGAACACCGGGCCGATCAGCGCCCATTGGGCGGAGCCGCTGGTGACGATCAGGTTCACCAGCGTCACCACGACGAGGATGCCCAGCATGATGACCGGTCCGGAGACGCCGGCGGATTTGAGCAGGCCGGCGCCGTTGATGGCGGTGATCTCCCCGATCCCGGTCCACTTGAAGTAGGCAAGGAACTGGGAGATGGCGAAGAACAGCACCAGGATCGGCGCCATCTCGCGGAATCCGTGCGCCATGAACCCCGGGATGTCGCGGCTGCTGGTCACCGTCCCGGCGACCTTGCCGTAGGCCCAGCCCGCCGCCAGGAAGCCGAGCGCCAGGAAGATCGAGATGGAGGTCAGCAACGGTGACTCGATGATGCTTCCGCCCTTGCCGCGTAACGGCGACGACGCGGGCAGCACCGCCAGCACCAGGGCGATCACGAAGACGGCCAGCGCGATGAGCGCGGCGAGCAGGCCCCGTCGTTCCTGACGGCTGAGCTGCAGCGAGCCGAGATCGTCCTCCTGCGCGTCGTCGTCGATGGGCATCGCCTCCGCGCGCCGCGCGAGGACCTTCTCGGTCACGAGCGTGATCACGGCGGCCAGCACGATCGACGACGCGAGCGAGAAGAAGTAGTTGGCCAGCGGGGTGACCGAATAGGCCGGATCGATCGTCTGCGCCGCCGCCGTGGTCAGCCCGGACAGGATGGCGTCGGTCGGCGTGATCAGCGGACTCGCGTCGTATCCGGCGGAGATGGACACGAACGCGACCACGATGCCCAGGATCGGGCTGCGTCCCACCGCACGGAAAGCCAAGGCCCCCAACGGAATCAGCACCACGTAGGCCGCGTCTGACGCGACGTGGGACACCATCCCGGTGAACGCCAGCGCGAAGGTCACCCATCGCGGCGAAACCTTCGAAACGCCGGACCGGAGCACGGCCGCGAGCAGACCGGACCGCTCGGCGACCGCCACGCCGAGCATCACCACGAGGATCGTGCCCAGTGGCGGGAACGACGTGTAGCTCTTGACCGCGTCGGTCACCATCATCCGCACGCCGTCGGCGGACAACAGGTTCTTCGCCTCGACCGGTTTGCCCGTGGCGGGGTTCACCGCCGACACCCCGGCCGCGCTGAGCGCCCAGCTGGCCAGTGCCAGCACTCCACTGAGGATGACGAAGAGCCAGAACGGGTGCGGCAGCTTGTTGCCGAGCCGCTCGACGCCGTCGAGCGCGCGCAGCAGGAGGTTCATCGGACGTGAGGTCGTTCTGGCCTGGCTGGAACTCACCGGCGCGGCTCCTTCCTGATCGGAGGCCCATTACAAACTCAAGCGAACGAATAGTGCAACCCTGAACTGAATTCTGCATGGATCAGTCAGGTCAGACGTCCTGTTGACTGATATATTCACCGGATGCTGACCGAACCCGACCTCGACCTGATCGCGGCGCTCCAGATCGCCCCGCGCGCCTCGGTCGCGACGCTCGCCGAGGCGCTCGACGTCTCCGCCAGCACGGTGGGACGGCGGCTGATCCGCCTCGAGGAACAGCGGATCCTCAAGGTGATCGGCCAGGTCGAGTGGACGGCGAGGGCGCGCGGGAACCCGCGCCATGTCTGGGTCACGACCGAACCGGGCGCGTCCGGCTCGGCGGCGAAGGCGCTCGCGCGATTTCCCGAGGTCCAGCTCGCGGCGGAGACGGCTGGCCGGTCGGACGTCTACCTGGCCGTGCACGTTCCGGACCGGGCCGAGGCACGCGAACTGCTCGCCGATCGCATCCCCGGCGTACCGGGTGTGGCGGGAACCCATTCGGAGCTGGTGCTGCGGGCGCTGACCAGGGCCGACTCCTGGCGGCTGCACCGGCTGAGCGAGGACCAGCAGAAGATCCTGTCCCGCGAGCAGGCGGTCCCGGCAGCTCCGGACGGATTCGACGCCGACGAAGTGGGCTCGGACGAGCGGCGGCTCATCGGGCTCCTGGCCGGGAACGGACGGATCACCGCGGCCGAAGCGGGCCGGAGCCTCGGCATCAGCCAGTCCACCGCCTACCGGCTGATCCAGTCGACGTTGCGGCGCGGCATCGTCCGGCCGCGCGTCGAAGTGGAACCCGCGCAGCTCGGCTACGAACTGGAGGCGGTCATCGCGCTGACCATCACCCCGGGCGCCATCCAGGCCGTTGCCCGTGAACTGGCGCGGCATCCGTCGGCGCGGTACGTGTCGATCGTCGCCGGCACCGCTTCGGTCATCCACCAGGGCGTGTTCCGGAACGAGGACGAAATGGCCGACTTCCTCACCAGGGACCTCGCCCCCTTACCCGGGATCACCGCACTGCAGGTCTCCGTGGTGCTGCGCATGCTGCGCCGGTACTGGCTGTACCGGGAGGACGGGAGATTCGCTGTCATGGACGAGCCGTCGTGACCGACGGCGACGACGCCAGGGGGACCAGCAGGCGAGGCGTTCCGGTGCCGTCGGCGGGCACGGACCAGATGTCGCTCTCCTTGCCGTCCGTGCGTGGCAGGCCGTAGGCGATCGTGTCGTTGTCGAGCCAGACCACCTGGTCGTCGATGCTGCGCGCCTCCGCGAGCGGGGTCTCCCGCATCGTGGTCAGGTCCAGCACATGCTCCCGCCAGGGCCGGACGTCGCCGTCGGCCACGCGTTTCTTGAACGCGAGCTTCTTGCCATCCGGCGACAACGACGGGCATTCCGCGTTCTCCCGCAGCGTCCGCGCCTTCCACGCCTCGTTGTCGCCCTCCACGAGATAGGTCCGCCCACCGGTGGCGACCGTGGCGAAGAACGTCCGCTCGTCGGTGGCGAACGTGACGCCCCAGTAGTTGACGTCCTCGCCCCGGTGGACCGCGTCCCCGATCCGCAGCGGGATACCCTCGATATTGCTCGAAAGCTCGTTCCGTTCGCGATCCATGATGGCCGTACGCGTCGAAAAGGTGCCGGGCGTCGAGTACGAGTCACCGGTGACGAAGGTGGTCCAGCTCCCCATCCGGCCGCCGGGTGAGAGCTTCGCGCGGTTGGGGATGCCCGGGACGTCGACGCGCTTGACCTCGCCGAGCGCGGAGTCGACGAATTTGGCGACCGCGCCCGGCAGCGGAGTGGGTTCCTTGGCCAGGCACAGCCCGCCGTCGACCGCCGTGTAGAACCGTTCGCAGCCGAGCGAACTGATCCGCCGCGGACCGCCAGGTTCGAAGACCGGAACCGACGCGACGTTGCCGTACCCCGGCCCCGGCGCACCGTTGCGGAACAGCAGCCTCCCCGGCTCCCCCAGTACGACCGGTCCCGAGGAATCCACTGCGACCGCCGCGTCGGCCGTCCGCCGATCTGGGCTGTTCGCCTTGGCCTGCACCACGTACACCACCGAAGCGGCGGTGAGCGCGGCGACACCCGCCAGCGCCACGACGAACTTCACCGGGAGCTTCATCCCGTCCCCTTTCTTCGTCACCGGCAGGTGTACGGGCCCGCTTTGTCGAGCAGTTCCCCGTTGGTGCCGATGATCTCCCAGGAGTACGTCTTCCCCTTGAGCACCAGCTTCATCACCCCGTGCTTGCCCAGGATCTTCTCGACACCTTCACGCGCCTTGTAGTCGAGATAGAGGCTGTCGCCGCCGATACCGGCGATGACCGAGCGCACGCCGTTGGCCTCGTCGACGTGCCCGTTGACGTCCAGCGGCTTCGTCCGCTCGTAATGGTGATCGTGCCCGGCGAACACGACGTCCGCCTTCGCCCTCGCCAGCTCGTTCCACAACGGTGCCACGCTTTTCGCGTCGCCGGAGTTCCCCGAGTTGAAACGCGGGTGGTGCCAGTACCCGGCGATACAGGACTTCTTGGTTTTCGCCAGATCCTTGCGCAGCCACGCCACCTGCTCGGCGCCGCCGCCGTTGTACACCGGGTCCGAATCGAGCGCGACGAAATGGAAGGCGCCGACGTCGAAGCTGTAGTACGGCTTCCCCTTCGGCGTCGCGATCTTCCCGAAGTACTGCTTGTAACCCGCCAGCTCGTTGTTCCACTCGTGGTTGCCCGGCGTGGGTTTGGTGATCTTCTTGAACTTGCCCCAGGTCTTGTCGTAGTAGGTCCGGAACTCCTCGATGGTGCCGTCGACGTATTGGTTGTCGCCGACCGTCAGCACGTACCGGGGGTTGATCTTGCGCACCAGCTCCGCCGTCCGCTGGTGCTCGGACGGCAGTTCCGCCTTGGCGATGTCACCGGCGAGCGCGATGACGATGCCATCGGACGCCGTCGGCCGGGTGGACGCCTTCACCGGCGCGGTCGATCCGGACAGGTTCCCCGCCGCGTCGCGGGCCCGCACCGCGTACTGGAAGTCGAAACCCGACGCCAGGGACGTGTCGGTGTAGGAAGTCGTCGTGGACCGGCCGATCACGTTGCCGTTGCGCAGGACCTCGTACTCGGTGACCCCCACGTTGTCGGTCGACGCGGTCCAGCCGAGCGTGATGCTCTCGGTGGTGGACGACGCCTGCCGGAGCCCGGTCGGCACCGACGGCGGCTGGATGTCGCCGTCACCGGTCCGGACGCCGTAGACCTCCAGCTCCCACAGTGAGTACCCGTACACGGTCGCCCGCGCCGTGCCGAAGATCCGGACGTGCCTGGCGGAGGTGTTCAGCCCGGTGAACTCGTCGAGGCCGCCGTCGCTGCCCACCACGGTCTTCACGTCGCGCCAGTTCTGGCCGTCGTCGGACGCTTGGACCTGATAGTCCTTCGCGTGGGCGGATTCCCAGAAGATCTTGATCCGGCTGATGTCCGCCGGCCCGCCTAGGTCGACCGCGATCCACTGTGGATCGCCTTCCAGACTCGCCCATCGGGTCGTCGAATCGCCGTCGACGGCGAGCGCGCCACTGAAACCCTCGCTCTCCACGGTGGAGGTGGTGGTCCGTTTGTTGACCGACAGCAAGGATTCCGCCGTGGCGTTGGAAGCGGTCACGGGCTGAGCGAGCAGGACGATCGCCGCGATCGCGGCGATGCCCGGCTTCACCATTCGATTCACCTGTACTCCTGGATGGGCCTACGTCGTCGTGGAAGAACACACCGGGTCCGGTGCCGCGCACGGCACCGGACCACGGCCGTCAGCGGCAGGTGTACGGGCCCGCCTTGTCGAGCACATTCCCGTTGGTGTCGTGGATCTCCCAGGAATAGGACTTCCCGTTCAGCATCAGCTTCATCACGCCGTGCTTGGCGAGGATCTTCTCCACCCCTTCACGCGCCTTGTAGTCCGTGTAGAGGTAGTCGCCACCGATACCGGCGATGACCGAGCGCACGCCGTTGGCCTCGTCGATGTGGCCGTTGACGTCCAGCGGCTTCGTCCGCTCGTAGTGATGATCGTGACCGGTGATCACCATGTCCGCCTTCGCCCTGGCCATCTCGTTCCACAGCGGCGCCATCTGCTTCTTGTCCCCGGAGTTGCCCGAGTTGAAGCGTGGGTGGTGCCAGTACCCGATGACGCAGGACTTCGTGTTCCTGGCCAGGTCGTTGCGCAGCCAGGTCACCTGGTCGGAGCCGCCGCCGGTGTAGATCGGGTTCGAGTCCATCGCGACGAAGTGGAAGTCACCGATGTCGTAGCTGTAGTACGGCAAACCCTGCGGGTACGCGATCGCGCCGAAGTACTCCTTGTAGCCCCGGAGCTGATCGTCCCATTCGTGGTTGCCCGTCGTGGGTTTGGTGATGCTCTTGAATTTGCCCCACGTCTTGTCGTAGTGGGAGCGGTATTCGGAGATGGTGCCCTTGTGGTACTGGTTGTCGCCCACGGTCAGCACGTACTTCGGGTTGATCCTGGCGACCTGGTTCGCGGTCCCCTGGTGCGTGGAGAACAGCTCCGGGTTCGCGATGTCGCCCGCCAGCGCGAGGGTGACGGGCCCGGTGCCGCCCGGCTGGGTCGCGGCCCTGATCTCCGGACTCGCCGCGGAGACGTTGCCCGCCGCGTCCCGTGCCCGTACCGAGTACCCGAACTCCACTCCGGACGCCAGGCCGCTGTCGGTGTAGGTGGTCGTCGCCGAGGTGCCGACGACGTTCCCGTCGCGGAGCACCTCGTACTCGGTGACCCCGACGTTGTCGGTGGACGCGGTCCAGCCGAGGGTGACGCTGTCCGTCGTGGTGGCTTTCGCGGTGAGACCCGTGGGCACCGTCGGCGCCTGCGTGTCGCCGCCGCCGACGCGGTCACCGTAGATTTCCAGCTCCCACAACGAGTAGCCGTAGGTCGTGCCGCGAGCCGTACCGTGGACGCGGATATGGCGCGCGGTGGCGTTGAGGCCGAGGTGCTCGTCGATGCCGCCGTCTCCGCCGACGACGGACTTGATGTCGGACCAGGTCCTGCCGTCGGCCGAGCCCTGGATCTTGTAGGTCTTGGCGTAGGCGACTTCCCAGTTCAGTTTGACCTTCGTGACGGTCGCGGTGGTGCCGAGGTCGACGGCGATCCACTGTGGATCGACCATCTCCTCGCTGGCCCACCGGGTCGTGGCGTTGCCGTCGACGGCGTTGGCGCCGCCGAACTCGGGGCCCTCGACCGACGAGGTCGTGGTCGGTTTGCCGGCGGACAGCAGTGATTCCGCTTGCGCGGCGGTACCCGAAGAGATCAAGGTCTGCCCCAGCAGGGCCAGCGTCGCCACCGCGACACCGGCCAGGGGTGTTCTCCGTTTCATGCGGACTCCTCGACGTTGCGGAGGCGGCGAGTACCGGCGGTGCGCGGCGAAGGGTCGGCCGGAGTCGCTTTAGTTAAGTAAGTTTCCTAACGATGCGCAGTGTAAAAGGTTCTTAAACTCACAGTCAACGGGTGAACGCGTCGTGTCCGGCACCATTTGATGGCAAGGTCGCGGCCATGGTGACGCTGGATCGGCTCGTGAACGTCCTGGGTGGTTACGGGGCGCGGCTGTGGTGCTGCCCGGTGTCGCGCGAGACGGCCTTGCGCGACGTGGTCATGCACGACGCCGCGGACCCCCGCGACCTGCGAGGAGACGTATACCTCGCGGTCGGGACCGACTCCGTCACGGCCGCCGTCGAGCTGGCGGCGGCCGCGCAGGCGTCGGTCGTCCTGGTCCGCGGATCGGCGCCGCCCGATCCGGAGGCCGCCGAACGTGCGGAGCGCGACGGCGTCGCGGTCCTGCTGGTGGAGCCGGACGTGTCCTGGGGCCAGCTCGCCGGCGTCGTCTACGGGCTCGTCCTGGAAGGCCGCGAGACCGAGTCGGGCCGCGGTCCGACCGATCTGTTCGCGCTGGCCGACAGCCTGGCGGACGCGCTCGGCAGCGCGGTGACCATCGAGGACCGGCTCTCCCGTGTCCTGGCCTACTCCAGCAGGCAGCACCTGGCCGACCGGGCGCGGCTGGAGACGATCCTCGGCAGGCGCGTCCCGGAACCGGTCCGCGAACTGTTCGAGCGGCGGGGCGTGTTCGCGCACCTCGCGGAATCCGACGAGCCACTGTTCGTCGAAGCCGACCCCGAACACGGGCTGACCGGGCGCATGGTCGTCGCCGTTCGCGCGGGCCGCGAGCTGCTGGGCTCCATCTGGGTGGAATGCGACCGGCCGCTGACCGACGCCCGGCGCGCGGTCCTGCGGGACAGCTCGCGCACGGTCGGCCTGCACCTCCTGCGGTCCAGGGCGAGCGCGGACCTCGAGCGGCAGGTCGAATCCGATCTCGTGATCCGGCTGGTGGAGGGAACGCCGGACGCGGCGGCGGTGCTCAGCAGGCTCGGCCTGCCTCCCGGCCGGTTCCGGGTGATCGCGCTCCAGGCCCATATCGGCGACGAGCGACACGCCGCGCTCCTGCTGGCGTTCGAGCGGGCGACGACGGGTTTCGGCTGGTCACGGCCGGGTCGCAGCACGCTGTTCAGCAACACCGTCTACACCGTCCTGCCCGGGGACGACGTCGAGGCGGCCAGGGCATGGGTGCGCTCGATCCGCGAGGCGCTGCCCAGACAGGTGACGATGCTGGCCGGGATCGGCGCGGGTGCGGCGTCGGCGGAACTGCCTGCCAGCAGGCTGGAAGCCGACGAGTGTCTCGCGTTGCACGCCGTCCGGCCGGGCACGAAATCCGCGATCGCCTACGACGAGGCCTGGGACGACATCCTCGTGCAACGGCTGCGGGCCGCCGCGGCGTCCGGCAGGGCGCCGGCCCGCGGTCCGATCACCGAGTTGCGGCGGCACGACAGCGCCAACGCCACCAGTTACGTCGCGACGTTGCGGGCCTGGCTGGAGGCGCAGGGGGATCTCGCGGAGGCCGCCGAGCGGCTGGAAGTGCACCCGAACACGATCCGTTACCGGCTCCGGAAAATGGCGGAGGTGACCGAACTCCGCCTCGACCAGCCCGCGAAACGGCTGGCGATGATCATCGAGCTGGCCGTGTCCGATCCAGTCCCTTGACCGTTCCGGCCAAACCGACCCGCCCGGATTGTCGGATCCGGACAATCTCCGCCGCCCGGATCCGAGCCATCCTGACCGCGACAGCACCACTCGTGCAGCGGAGGAATTCATGGGCGAGCTCGACCGGATCGACGGCGGCCCGCGTTCGGCGATCGTGATCGGAGCCGGCGTGGTCGGCCTGTCGACCGCGTGGTTCCTGCAAGAACGTGGCGTCGGCGTCACGGTGCTGGATCGCGAAGGTATCGCGGCGGGGGCGTCGTGGGGCAATGCCGGCTGGCTCTCCCCCGGCCTGGCGATCCCGCTCAACGAACCCGGCGTCCTGCGCTACGGGTTGCGGACCCTGCTGGACCGGCAGGCACCTCTGCACGTCCCGCCATCCCCCGATCCGCGGCTGTGGTCGTTTCTCGCCCGCTTCGCCGCGAACTGCACCGGACGGTCGTGGACCCGCGCGGTCGAGGCGAACTCGCCGCTGAACGAAGAGTGCTTGGAAGCCTTCGACGTCCTCACCGCGAACGGGGTGGACGCGCCGACCATCGAAGCACCGATCACCGCTGCGTTCGAGACCGCGGACCAGGCCTCGGCGCTGATCTCCGAGCTGCGGCGTATCGAGGAGACAGGGCAGGCGATCTCCTGGACACGGCTCACCGCGGCCGATCTCGCCGAGCGGTTTCCCCAGGCCACGGCCCGGCTCGGCGCCGCCGTCCGGATCGACGGGCAGCGCTACGTCGATCCGGGCCGGTTCGTCGAGTCGCTGGCACGGGCGGTGGTGGGTCGGGGCGGCACGATTCGCCACAAGTTCGAGGTCGCTTCCCTGCGCGCCTACCAGCACGCGCTGAGTGTGCGCTCGAAGACCGGCCAGACGGTGAACGCCAACGCGGTCGTGCTGGCGACCGGGGCCTGGCTGGGTGACCTGGGCCGGAAGTGGGGAGTCAAGGTTCCCGTCCGCGCCGGACGGGGCTACTCCTTCACCGTGCCGACCGACCATCCGGTGCCGGGCCCGCTCTACCTGCCGGACATCCGCGTGGCGTGCACGCCGTACCAGGGCGGCCTCCGCGTGGCCGGGACGATGGAGTTCCGGAAGCCGGACGCACCACTGGATCCGGCCCGGATCGCCTCGATCATCGCGTCGGCACGCCCCTTCCTCACCGGCCTGGACTGGGAAGGGCGCACCGACGAATGGGTCGGCTCCCGTCCGGTCACCACCGACGGGCGGCACGTGATCGGCGCGACGAGCACCCC
Organism: Amycolatopsis sp. NPDC057786; assembly: GCF_042797905.1. Taxonomy (NCBI): domain Bacteria; kingdom Bacillati; phylum Actinomycetota; class Actinomycetes; order Pseudonocardiales; family Pseudonocardiaceae; genus Amycolatopsis; species Amycolatopsis sp. NPDC057786. Next base: position 84,770 of record NZ_JBHVKW010000006.1, on the reverse strand, counting down.
CGGGCTCTACGTCGCGGGCGGGCACGGGATGTGGGGACTCACCCACGGCCCGATCACCGGACGGCTCCTGGCCGAGCACATCACCACCGGCAAACAGCCGGAGGCCCTGCGCCCCTTCGACCCTCTTCGCCGATGACTCCGGACAACGAAACCCCGTCCGACGAACAGTCCGAAGTGGACCGGCTCCGCGCCGAAAACGCCCTGCTGCGCACCGAGAAGGACCTTCTGCTGAAGGCCGCGATCGGCTTCGCCACCGACGCGGGCGTCTTCCAGCGGCGGTCCCGCGAACCCGAGTCCCGCTGACCGACGCGGGACTCACCGAAGGTCTGTGGGGGTCGGGTCCTTTCCGCGCCCGGCCCTCACAGACGTATCCACCGAAAGGCGATCACCACCATGTCAGGCCCTTGGCTGACCAAGGAAGCGCACGCGCGCCTGGTGCGGGAGCTCGCGACGTTGCGGCGTCCCGGCACCGACGACCGGTACGGCGACGACGACGAAATCGCGCACAACATCCACCGGCAGGCCCGGATCCGGCAGATCGAGGACATGCTGCGCCACGCCGTCGTCGGACAGGATCCGCCCGACGACGGGATCGCCGAGCCCGGCATGGTGCTCACCGTCCGATACGACGACGGCGACACCGAGACCTTCCTGCTCGGCACGCGGGACGAGGCAGGCCACGGCGATCTCGAGGTCTACTCCCCCGACTCCCCGCTCGGCCGCGCGCTTCACGGCGCGCAACCGGGCGAGAGGCGGGAGTATCGCGTACCCAACGGCGGGGCGGTGCGCGTCACGCTTCTCGACGCCAAGCCTTACGGGCGCCATCGGGAGACCACGTCTTATTGATGGGTAGGCGCACGTGGTTCGGTCGGTGCTGGCGTTTTCGCGTGACTGGATGGACGACACGCGTGATTGGACGGACGACTCGCGGTGGGACCGGGCCGCGCGTCGTCCATCCAGTCACGCGTGTCGTCCGGTCGATCACGGGAAATCGGCGGTGCTGGACCTCGTGAGTGGCGTTTCGGGTTAGAACCCGAATCGCCACTCACGACCCACGCTCGTCAGCTCGGCAACCGCGAGTCTTCGCGGGACATCGGCGCGCCGGAGGCACGGGTCCCGGCGGGGATGTGGTCCTCGTCCGCAGGTTTCCGGCGGCGCCCGTCCAAGAACCACTCGACGCCGAAGTCCTTCGACTTCGCCACCATGATCAGCAGCAACACCAGATAGGCGAAGAAGCCCGCCGCGAGCCCGACACCGTATGCGCCGAACAGTCTGCTCCCGGCAGGGAACAGGGCGAGTACCGCCCCGCCGCGGCCGTGGGGAAGACTAGCCGGTGGTGGCCGAATCCACCGTCCGGGGGTGCGGGATCGCCCTGGTGGCCCCGGATCGGCCCGGCCGGACCGGAATACGGTGGCGGAGCGCGACCAGCGGCAATCCCTTCGATACCTGCCGGGAGCCCTTCGGCGATGCGATAAGAACCGCGGCGGGACGCCCGGGACTCCGAGGCCTGAACCCCGATCTCGCGTGCTTGAAGCCGTAACTCACGTGATCAGAGCCGTAACTCACGTGTTTGGAGCCGGAACACGCTCCGCACCGTGGCTTTCGGCTCCAAACACGCGAGTTACGCCTCCAAGCACGCGAGATCCGGCTCTGATCACGCGAGATCCGGTCTAGCGCCCGAGGCCCGCGATCTCCTAGGACTCGTCGAGGAGGTCCTCGATCAGGATGGGGATGTGCCGGACCCGGATGCCGGTCGCGTTGTGGACGGCGTTCGCGACGGCCGCCGCCATCCCGACGATGCCGATCTCGCCAAGCCCCTTCGCGCCGACCGAGTTGTGCAGGGTGTCCGGGTACTCGAGGAAGTGGACGTCGACCTCGGGGATGTCCGCGTTCACCGGGATCAGGTAGCTCGCGAAGTCACCGTTGGCGAATCGTCCGTTCTCCTCGACCTCCAACCCTTCGTGCAGGGCGGCCGAAACACCCCAGATCATGCCTCCGAGGATCTGGCTGCGTGCCGCCGCCGGGTTGATGATCCGGCCGGCGTCGAACACCCCGAGCATGCGGGACACCCGGATCTCGCGGGTCCACCGGTGCACGCGGACTTCGCAGAACTGCGCGCCGAACGAACTGAACGAATGCTTCGTCAACTCCTCGCCGGGTGCCGAGGTACCGGTCACGGACAACGAGGTGCGGCCCAGTGCCCGCAACAGTTCCCCGAACGACATCGTCCGGTCGCCCGCCAGCACCCGGCCGTCGGCGTAGGAGACGTCCATGCCGTCAAACGGTGCTCCCGGTGCCGACGCCAGTGCGAGCAGCTCGTCGATCGCGTTGGCCGCGGCGATCATGATGGCCGTGCTCGCGCTCGCGGTCGCCGTGGAACCGCCGGACATGCCTCCGGGCGGCAGGGCCGAATCGCCGAGCCGCGGCACCACCCGATCCGGCGGGATGTCCAGCGATTCCGCGCCCACCAGGGAAAGCACGGTCAGCAGGCCCGTCCCGGGGTCCGCCCCGCTGGTCGCGACGACCGCCGTGTCGTCGGGCAGCAGGGTGATCCCGACCGTGGCCGGGAACCGCAGTGCGGGGAACATGGCGGTGGCCGTGCCCATGCCCACGAGCCAGTCGCCGTCGGTGCGGCCGTCGGGCGTGCGATCCGCCCAGCCGAACCGCGCCGCGCCGACGCGGAAACATTCGTCGAGGTGCTTGCTCGACCACTGCAGATCTTTGCCGGGCGGAGCGGTCGAATTGTTCCGCTGCCGCAGCTCGATCGGATCCATGCCCAGCGCGACCGCGAGTTCGTCGATCGCGCTCTCCAGCGCGAAGGATCCCGGTGCCTCACCCGGCGCCCGCATGAAGGTGGTCGGCGGGATGTTGAGCGGCACCATCTTCTGGCTGATGGCCAGGTTCCGGGTGGCGTACCACTCGCGCGATGTGCCGTGTGACGTCGGCTCGACGAACGACCGGTCCAGGGGCGTGCTGCACCACGAATCGTGCCGCAGCGCGTTCAGCGTGCCGTCGTGCTCCGCGCCGAGGGCGATCTTCTGCACCGTCGCGGCGCGGCCCGCGGTCGCGGTGAAGACCTGCTCCCGGCTGAGTACGGCCTTCACCGGCCTGCCCAGCACCCTGGCCGCCGCCGCGGCGAGGAACGCCGGGGCGGACGTGCGGCCCTTGCCCCCGAACGCACCACCGACGAAGGGATTCACCGCGTGCACCTCGGACGGCTTCGTGTCCAGCGCCATCGCCAGCTCCGCCGCCTGGAGGTTGGATCCCTGGTTGCCACTGTGGATCGTCAGGCCGTCGGGGCCCCACACCGCGACCGCGGAATGCGGCTCCATCGCGGCGTGGTGCTGAGGCGCGGTGGTGTACGTGGCTTCGACCACCACCGGGCTCTCGGCGAGCGCGTCCTCGATGGACTCGACCCCCGGCGCGAGCACGGCGAGGGCCGACGGGCCACCGTCTCTCGCGGCGGGCGGCTCTTCGGCTGAGGCGAGGCCGTCCTCCAAGGACGTCTGGGCCTGCCTGCCGAGATAGGAGACCTCGACCAGCATCGCCGCGTCGCGCGCCTGCTCGTAGGTCTCGGCGACCACGAACCCGATCGGCTGGCCGTAATAAGTGACTTCCTTGTCCTGCAACGGAACCCAGGTCTCGCCCATGAACGGCGTGGCCGGAGTGCGCAGTTCCAGCGGATCGAAGGGCGTGTACACGCCGAGGACGCCGGGCGCGCCCTTCGCCGCCGTGACGTCCATCGTGTCGATCTCGCCGTGGGCGATCGTGCTGAGCACGACGTAACCGTGGACGAGCCCGGGGAAGGTGTGGTCCGCCCCGTACTCGGCCCGGCCGGTGACCTTCAGCGGCCCGTCCACCCGGCTGGTCATGAGCGGCTCCCCTCGGTCAGTTCGAGCAGCGCGCGGACGATGGTCCGCCGCAGCAACGACGTCTTGAATCCGTTCGCGGACAAGGGGCGCGCGCCCTCGGCGGCGAGCGCCGCGGCGTCTTCGAAGGCGGCGACCGTCGCGGGCGCACCCCGCAAGGCCTCCTCGACCGCGGGCAGCCGCCACGGCACGGTGGCCACGCCGCCTGCCGCGACCCGGGCGTCGACGACGCGCGAGTCTTCCACCCGCAGCGCGACGGCCGCGGAGCACAGCGCGAACTCGTAGGACTGCCTGTCCCGCACCTTGACGTAGGTGGAGTTCGTCGCCCAGTCCAGCCGCGGCACTTCGACCTCGGCGATCAGTTCGCCGGGCCGCAGGTCGTTCTCGAGCTCGGGAGTGTCGCCGGGCAGGCGGTAGAAGGAGCCCAGCTCGACGGTGCGGCTCCCGGTCTCGCTGACCAGATGGAGCCGCGCGTCGAGGGCGACCAGGGCGACGGCGACGTCGCTGGCGTGGGTCGCCACGCACGAATCGCTCGTGCCCAGCACCGCGTGCATCCGGTTGGCGCCCGAGATCGCCGGGCAGCCGCTGCCGGGGGCCCGCCGGTTGCACGGCATGGCGACGTCGCGGAAGTACGAGCAGCGCGTGCGCTGCATGAGGTTTCCGCCGATGCTGGCCATGTTCCGGATCTGCTGGGATGCGCTGAGCAGCAGCGCACGGGAGATCGCCGGGTACACCCCGGGATGTCCGGCGATGTCCGCCATCCGTTCCAGCGCCCCGAAGCGGAGCCCGTCGGTGGTGTCGATGCCGCGCAGCGGTACCGCGTTGATGTCCAGCACCTGCGGCGGCGTCAGGACATTGAGTTTCATCAGGTCGACGAGTGTGGTCCCGCCCGCCAGGAACGCGCCGGACGAACCGACCGCGTCTTCGACGGTCTCGGGCGCGAGCAGCTCAAAGGGACGCATCGGCCCTCCTCGCCTGCTCGATCGCGGCGACGATGTTCGGGTACGCCGCGCATCGGCAGAGATTGCCCGACATGAACTCCCGGACGTCCTCGACGCCTTGTTCGACGGCGGCGACGGCCGACATGATCTGCCCGGACGTGCAGAATCCGCACTGGAGGGCGTCCTGATCGACGAACGCCTGCTGGACCGGATGCAGACCGTCCTCAGTGGACAGTGCTTCGACCGTGGTCACCGGCTGCTTCACGGTGGCGGCCAAGGTCAGGCAGGAGAGCACCGGACGGCCGCCGACGTGTACCGTGCAGGCGCCGCACTGCCCTCTGTCACAACCTTTCTTCGGCCCCGTGACGGCGAGCCGCTCCCGCAGCGCGTCGAGCAGGGTCACCCCGGGATCGACACCGAGATGTTCCGTCCTGCCATTGACTTCGAGTGAGATGTCCACTGGATCTCTTTCCGCAGATCGTCCGGGCCGGGCCCGACGGCGTAGGTTGAGGTGGTGGGAAGTCCGTTCGCGAAGTGAAACGGATATTCATCCGCTTCGATTTTCAAGTTAGCGGATTACAATCCGCTCGGCAAGGTCGATGCTCGCCCTGGAGTCGCTCCAGGTCCGACGGGTTCCTCGGCTACATTCACCGGAGAACGAGGCGGACAGGAGGGGTCATGACGACGGGATCGGTCAATCCCCGGCGCGCGGACACCCGCCGCAACCACGAGCGCATCCTCGCCACCGCGGCGAAATCCCTGGCCTGTTCCGGTGAAGTCTCCTTCAACGCCATCGCGAAGAAGGCCGAGGTCGGCGTCGGCACGGTGTACCGGCACTTCCCCACGCCGGAAGCCCTCATCCTGGCCGTGTACCGCCGTGAGGTGCGCCAGCTCGTCGAGATCGTGCCGAGCCTGCTCGAGAAGTACCCACCGGAGCAGGCGTTCCGCGTGTGGACGACCGACCACCTGGCGCACTACATGATGACCAAGCGCGGCCTGGCCGACGCCCTGCGCGCCGCGACCGCCTCGCGCGGGGAGCTGCCGGCAGGGGCGTACCAGGACATGGTCGGTGCGGTTTCCACCTTGCTGCAGGCCAATGTCGACGCCGGCACCGTCCGCGCGGACCTACGGCCCGAGACCGTCCTACGTGGACTGGGCGGACTGCTGTACCTCGACCCGAAAGGCGAATGGCGGCGCGACGTCGCGAGCCTGCTCGACCTGCTGTGGCGCGGAATGGGCACCGGCCGGGCCTGACGCGCGCGTCACGGCCGAGGAATGTTCCGGAGGTTGGCCCTGGCGAGGTCGATCATCCGGCCGACCCCGCCTTCGAGGACGACCTTGCTCGCGGCCAAGGCGAAGCCACCGAGCTGACCGGCGGTGATATGCGGCGGGACGGACAGCGCGTTCGGGTCGGTCACGACGTCCACCAGTGCCGGGCCGTCGTGACTCAGCGCTTCCTTGAGGGCCGCGCGTAACCGGGTCGGGTCGGTCACCCGCTCGGCACGCAGACCCGCGCCGCCGGCGATGGCGGCGAAGTCGACCGGACGGTGGTCGGTCTGATAATCGGGCAGGCCGTCCACCAGCATCTCCAGCTTCACCATGCCCAGCGAGGAGTTGTTGAACGTGACGATCTTGACCGGGAGGTCGTGCAGGGCCACGGTGAGCAGTTCGCCGAGCAGCATGCCCAGCCCACCGTCGCCGGACATCGACACGACCTGTCGTCCCGGATAGGCGAACTGCGCGCCGATGGCGTGCGGCAGGGCGTTGGCCATCGTGCCGTGCAGGAACGATCCGATGACCCGGCGGCGCCCGTTGGGGGTGATATACCTGGCCGCCCAGACATTGCACATACCGGTGTCGACGGTGAAGATCGCGTCGTCCGCGGCCAGCTCGTCGAGGAGATCCGCGGCGAACTCCGGGTGGATCGGCACGTGCCGCTCGACGTTGCGGGTGTAGGCGTCGACGACCTGTTCCAGCGTTTTGCAGTGATCACGCAGCATGCGGTCCAGGAACGTCCGGTCGGTCTTGCGCCGCAGGAGCGGCTGCACGGCCCGAAGGGTCTCCCGCACGTCGCCGTGTACCGCCAGTTCCAGCGGGGTACGCCTGCCGAGGCGGGTCGCGTCGTGGTCGATCTGCACGGTCCGCGCCTGGGGAAGGAAGGAGTCGTAAGGGAAATCGGTGCCAAGCAAGACCAGCAGATCCGCGTCGTGCATGGCCCGGTAGCAGGCGCCGTAGCCGAGCAGCCCGCTCATCCCGACGTCGTAGGGATTGTCGTACTGGATCCATTCCTTGCCGCGCAGGCTGTGGCCGACCGGCGCCTGCACGGTCTCCGCCAGCTCCATCACCTCCGCGTGCGCGCCGCGCACCCCGGCGCCGGCGAACAAGGTGACGGTCTCGGCGTCGTTGATCAACTCGGCCAGCCGTGCCACCTGGGGTTCGGGCGGCACGATCGTCCCGTGCTCGGTGACCGGCGCCCCGGTCCCCGTGGGTGCGACAGCGTCGAGGTGCGCGACGTCGCCGGGCAACACCAGAACCGAAACCTCACCTCGGGACACCGCGTGCTGCATGGCGATTCGCAGCACCCTGGGCATCTGGGCGGGCCCGCTGATCTGTTCGCAATAGCCACTGCAGTCGACGAACAGCCGTTCGGGATGGGTCTCCTGGAAGAACCCGGTCCCGATCTGGCCGGACGGGATATGCGAGGCGAGCGCGAGCACCGGGGCGCCGGTGCGGTGCGCGTCGTAAAGGCCTTGCACCAGATGGGTGTTGCCGGGGCCGCAGCTACCCGCGCACACCGCGAGCCGCCCGGTCAGCTGAGCCTCGGCGGCCGCGGCGAAGGCGCCCGCCTCCTCATTGCGGACATGGACCCACTCGATGCCCGGGGTGCGGCGGATCGCGTCGACGACGGGGTTGAGGCTGTCTCCGACCACGCCGTAGATCCGTTCCACCCCGGCCTGAACCAGGACTTGGACGAACTGCTCGGCGACGTTGGGCTTGGCCATCACGACCCCTTCGATGCTTCGGCGGCGGATACCCACATGATCCACGTGGGAGCCCAACCCCGCAGGTCCTGTTGAAGGGTGAGTCGAACGTGTCGTGCTCGTGGGCGGGGCCGGCGGCGGGGTGAAGGCTCCCTTCGTCGCGTCCGATGCGGTGATGGGAGCCTTCACCCTGGTCGTGAGTGGCGTTTCGGGTTAGGTATCCACGTGGATTCGGACTGCGGCGAGCTCCGGTACCGCCCGTTCTAGCCGAGGTCGGCCGAGGAACCGACGACGACCGCGTAGAGATCACCGATCGTCGCGAGCGCCGAGCGATGCTGTTCCGCGGCGCTCACCGGGCCGGCGACGGAAGGAAGCGCGCGCGTGGCGCAGGCAGCGGCCACCACGGTCGGGGTGTTCCCGCGCAGGAACGCGCCCTCCGCGGTGAACGTGACGCACATATGGGTCATGAACCCGGCCACGACGACGTCCTGGTGTCCGGCGGCGTCGACCAGCTCACCCAGCCTGGTCCCGACGAACGAGTTCGGCGCGGTCTTCACCACGATCTCCTCGCCCGCAACAGGGGCGACACGTTCGTGGATCCGGCCGATGTCCTGCTGGAGGTCGTACGGGCTGCCCTCGCCGCCGTCGTGCATGACGTGGATGACCGTCGCGCCCTCGGCGCGAGCCCGCGCCAGCAAGGTGGCCGCCTCGTCGAGCGCCGCTTCCCAGCCGTCGAGCTCCATCACGCCGCGCGTGTAGGTGTTCTGGTAGTCGACGAGGATCACGGTCGCGTCCGAGAGCGTCGCGGGGGTCGTCGGAAAGGTGCTGATTTCGCGGAGGGTGGTGCTGGTCATCGTGTGTCCTTCGCTTTCCGGTCGGTACGGCTACCATGATTGCTGACCCGATCCGATAGAGAGATACGGATTCGGGTCAGCTGTCGTCGAGATCGGCCGACATCCGCGGGAAGGGAACGATGAGCGCTCCGAGTGTGGCCGTCCTGGCGTTCGAGGGGATCAGCCCGTTCCATCTCGCCGTGCCGTCGCTGGTGTGGGGACCCGAGGCCCCGGCGGGTGACATGGAACCGTGGCCGATCACGATCGCCGCCGCCGAACCGGGCAGGCTCACCACGAGCGCCGGTTATGCGATCGACGTTCCCGCCGGCCTCGGCGCGCTGACGGAGGCCGACATCGTCGTGGTGCCGTGGTGGTCCGACCCGGAAACTCCGACGCCCTCGCCCGTATCCGCCGCGCTGCGCGCCGCGCACGAACGCGGAGCACTCGTCGTCGGGCTCTGCCTGGGAGTCTTCGCTCTGGCGGACGCCGGCATCCTCGACGGACGCACCGCGACCACCCACTGGCAATGGGTCGAAACCTTCCGGAGGCGCTTCCCTTCGGTGGAACTGCGCCCCGAGGAGTTGTACGTCGACGAAGGAGACATCGTGACCGGCGCGGGCGCGACCGCCGGGATCGACACCTGCCTTCACCTGCTCGCCCGCACGGCCGGGCAGGTCGTCGCCAACCGCGTCGCCCGCCGGATCGTCGCCGCGCCGCACCGTCCCGGCGGGCAGGCCCAGTTCATCGAGCTGCCCGTGCCCGCCGCGGATGACGACCCGCTCACCACCGTGATGAGCTGGGCGCGGTCCAGGCTGGACGCGCAGCACAGCATCGACGACCTCGCCGCGAGGGCGCATATGAGCCGGAGCACCTTCACCCGCTCGTTCCGCGCCCGCACCGGGACCACCGTCCACAGCTGGCTTGTCGCGCAACGCCTCGCGCGAGCACGCCAACTCCTCGAGACGACCGCGCTCGGCATAGACGCGGTCGCCGCACAGTCCGGCTTCGGCACACCTGCCCGTCTTCGCGAACACTTCACCACCGCGCTGGGCACGACGCCGACGCGCTACCGGGTCGAGTTCTCCGCCCCGCGCTGACCGCCACGGGTTCGGCACGCGAGCCGACTGAGGCGAGAGAAATCCTTTTCTCGACGCTCACCGGAAAGTGGAATCCTTATTTCCGCAAAACCGGCGGGACTGAGTGCGCGCACGGAAAGAGCCGTGTCCTACACTCGACTTTTTCGCATCGGCGAATGACTCACCCCGGAGGGTGAGCTCTATCGAGTGCATTGCCCGGCGGAACTGGATCGAAGAAGCCGTTCCGGGGCAAGATGACCGGGCACGAAGACCGGCACGACGGAGGACCATGTGGAGCTGTGCGGAACCCCCATCTTCGACTCTCTGGTCGAGGAGACGAGGAGGGCGGCCGCCGGAAATGGCACGCTCCCCCGCGAGGAAAATTCAGAATCGAGCGAGCAACGCGCGGACGCCGTCGAGGAAAACAAATGACGATCAGCCTGCGTCATGAACAAAGAAAATAGGGCCGTTTTCGGTTTTCATTCTTTTTCAGGTGAATGCGGACCACCGGAAACTCCGGCGGAATTCTGCAGATCGTCGAGCAACCCCAGCTGGCCGGCGATGACCCCGGTCAGGATCCCGCGAGCGAGGGTGAGCAGTTCGGCGACCGACGGACTGGTCAGCGAGTAGGAGACGGTCGTGCCCTCCTTACGGGGCACCACCAGGTTGGCGCGACGCAGGACGGCGAGCTGCTGGGACAGGTTGGCGGGTTCGATACCGAGGTCGGCGAGCAGCTCCGAGACGTGATGCTCCCGCTCGCTGAGCAGTTCGAGCACGCGGATCCGGACGGGGTGCCCCAGCGTCTTGAAGAACTCCGCCGTCGCCTGATACAGGGGGCTGTTCATCGGCATCCCTTCCCTGCAGGTCCAGCCGTCCGCACACCCCTGATCGTGCCCGATTTCCGGAGCCGCCGAACCTCAGCCCGCGCCGATGGGGCACGACCACACCCGATCAGGGCACAAATACGCGTTACTTGAGCACCGGCACCCGCCCACGAATTGCATATTTATGCAAGTCTGCATATCAGAGAAGGTGAGAACACCTGTGAGTCACGGCATGCGGGATTCCGCGAGCCTCTTGTCGACCCCCCGGACCGCCACGAGGAGTGGACGGTGACCACGCGCCACTCCATCCCCACCGCCGCCACCCGGGCTCACCTGGTCCTCGCCGCGCACGCGGCGGAGCTGGCCGACCTCGCCGCGAACGCCGCCAGGGAGGACGCCTGCTCGACGCGGGATCATTCCGGCCTGATCGGGATGGCACAGCAGATCCTCGAGGCGGCGGTGGTCGCCGCGAGGCTCGACGGGAAGACCTGGCAGGAGATCGCGTACGGATTCGAAGGGGCGACACCGCGGTCCGTACGGACCCGATACTGGCCCTCGGTCGCACGGTTCCGCGCGGACCCCTTCCCGTCGCAGGACGCGCGCCGTGAGGGCGTGCCGGAGCACACCGATCAGACGGGCTTCCACCTGCGACGGCTGCCGACTCCGGAACTGCGACCCGACACCGCCGAGTCCGCGACGGAGCCTTCCCGTTCGCCGACCGGGCACCTCGCCCTGGTCACGATCCCGGCTGAGCAGGCGGAAGGCGAAGCGGTGCGTGAACCAGCGGCCGCGGACGCCCGGCTGAAGATCGCGGAAAGGCTGGTCGCCGCCTACGAGCGGATCGCGACCAACGACCGTCAGCCCCCGCAATGGATCCTCGACGGCCTGGCCCACGCCCGCCGCACGGCCGCGGAACTCCGTGCCCGCACGGGCACGCCACCTGACTGATTCTCGGCGGGAAGCTACACCGAGGTCGCGAGACCGGCTTCGCGGTCGAAGTCGTGCTCGTCCTCGGTCTTCGTCCGCGCCACCATCTTCGCGACCAGGTCGAAGATCGGCGTGGCTTCCTGCGGGAAGGTCACGCTCTGCTGGTTCGCGCTCTCGGCGATCATGAACCGCTACTCCTCATAGGTGATGACTACAGCGACCGTTCACTCTAACGGTCGCGCCGTGATGACGGGCCGTATTCGGAGTTTTCGGTCGAACGTCACGCAGAGGCGGCCACTTCGTCGTCGCGCCTGGTGAGCACCAGCGGAGCACCTTCCGTGATGGCCACCGTGTGCTCCGAATGAGCCGCCCGGGAACCGTCGGCCGAACGGATGGTCCAGCCGTCGTCGTCGAAGACGATCCGGTCGGTCGTGCGGGCGAACCAGGGTTCGAGTGCGACGGTGAGTCCCGGCCGCAGCGTCAGACCGCGGCCCGCCTTGCCCTTGTTGGGGATGTGCAGTTCCTCGTGCATGGTGCGGCCGATGCCGTGGCCGCCGAACTCGGTGTTCACCGGGTAGCCGTGGGCGCGGGCCACCGCCCAGATGGCCGCGGAGATGTCGCCGAGGCGGTTGCCAGGGCGCGCGGCCTCGATCGCGGCCTCCAGCGCCTCCTCGGTGGCGCGGATCAGCCGCAGATCCTCCTCGGCGGGCGTCCCGACGATGACCGTGCGCGCCGAGTCGGCCGCCCAGCCGTCGATCTTCACCGCGAGATCTGCGGTGAGCACGTCCCCGTCGCGCAGCGTGTAGTCGTGAGGCAGGCCGTGCAGGACGGCGTCGTTGACCGCCAGGCAGATGACGTTGCGGAACGGGCCTTTGCCGAAGGACGGCGCGTAGTCCCAGTAGCAGGACTCCGCGCCCCGACGCTTGATCATGCCGCGTACGTGGTGCTCCAGATCCATCAGATTGACGCCCACGTTCGCGAGGTCGCCGACCTCGGTGAGCACTTCGGCGACGAAACGCCCGGTCACGTGCATGCGCTCGATCTCGGCGGACGTCTTCAGTTCGATCATCGGTTCCCCGTGTCCACTGGTTGGTATTATTATACCGGCACCCTAGCAGGAAGCGGTATAATAATACCAACGGTGCAGGGTGGACGAAGGCGCCGTGATCCTTCTACGCATGGATCGGAATGAAGACGGGCGAATCCGAATGTCCGTCCTCCGGGGAGAGCCGTCCGTCTTGAACCTCGACGATGCGGTCCACGGCGGTGAGATGACCGCGGTCGTGCGTGACCAGGACGGTGGCGGTGGACCGCTCGCGCGTCAGGCGGGCGATCAGGTCGATGACCGCGGCGCCGCGGTCGTGATCGAGGGCGCTCGTCGGTTCGTCGATCAGCAGCACGGTGGGTTCGTTCATCAACGCGCGGGCGATGTTCACCCGCTGTCGCTGGCCACCGGAGAGCTGGTGCGGGCGACGTCCGGCCTGCGCCGCGAGCCCGACGGCGTCGAGCAGTTCCATGGCCGCACCCCGTGCCCCGGCCGGGCTGCGGCCGTCGATCCTGGCCATGACCTGGAGCTGTTCGGCGGACGTGAGGGCGGGAAGCAGATTCGGCTGCTGGAAGACGATCCCGACCTTGCTTCGGCGAAGTTCGGTGAGTTCGCCGCGGGTCAGGCCGGTGGTCGTGGTGCCGTCGACCGTCACGGTCCCGTGGTCCGGGGTGATGAGGGTGGCCGCGACGGCGAGCAGGCTGGACTTGCCGGAGCCGGAGGGTCCGGCGACCGCGGTGAGCGTGCCCGGCGGGACGTCCATCGTGACGTCGTCGAGTGCGGTGAGGCGGGTGTCGCCGTCGGGATAGGTGAGAGTGACACCGGTCAGGTTCAGGCTCATCGGGCGCTCCCCAGTGCGGTCAGCGGGTCGACGGAAGTGATGCGGCGGACGGAAAGCGCCGCGCCCAGGGCGCCGAGCAGGATCATCACGGCGGACGGCACGAGCACGGTGGCCGGAGTCAGCAGGAAGGGCACGGCGGAGCCGGCGACCAAGGTGCCGAGCGTGACGGCCAAGCCCGTTCCGATGGCGGTGCCGCCGACGAGAAGGACGACGGCCTGGCCGAGCGCGTCCTTCAGCAGGAAGGCGGTGCTCGCCCCCAACGCCTTGAGAACGGCGATGTCACCGCTGCGCTGGATGGTCCACACGGTGAAGAAGGCGCCGATCACGAGCGCGGAGATGGCGAAGAGGAAGCCGCGCATCAGTTGTAGCGAACCGTTTTCCGAGGTGTAGGAGCCGATCGCGGACAACGAGTCGCTCTTCGAGACCGTCGTCGTGCCGGCGGCGAGGTCCGCGGCCGCGAGATCGGCGTCGGCCGTGGTGGTCAGCGCGAGCACTGTCGCGCTCGGCTCGCCGTCGGCGGGTGGCGCCGTCTTCGCCCAGACGTCGAGGCTCGCCCAGATCACCGGTGTATGGCTGAACCAGGCGTCTCCCGTCACGGCGGCGACCGTCAACGGGCGCCCGGCCACGGCGATGGTGTCCCCACCGCGGACGCCCAGCTCGTCGGCGGCGGACGTCGACAGCACCACCGAGTCTCCGGTGATCCTTTCGCCGTCCGGGGCGAGTGCCGATCCGGTCCGCACGCCGAAAACGGAGATCCCGGCGCTGCGCCCTCCCGCGGTGGCCTTGGTGGTGGCGATACCCAGTGGTTCGGCCGCGGTGACGCCCGGGGTCTCGGCCCACTGCCGCCGCTGTGTCTCGGTGACGGCGGAATTGGCGTACGAGAGGCTCTGCCCGGCACCGGGGGCGGCGAAGACGATCTTGTCCGCGGGCAGGCCCGTGATCGCGGAGATGTTCTGCTCGCCCAGTCCCGCGGTGAGCCCGGACAACAGGCCGACCAGCAAGGTGATCAGAACGACGACGGCACCCATCAGGGCGAACCGTCCTTTGGCGAATCTCAGATCTCTCCAGGCGACGAACACGGCTCGGGTCTGTCCTCTCCGGCGGGTGGGCTGGCTACCTCTCCACGATCGCCGTCGTGGACCTCCCCCGGCATCCGGCCGGAGATGGCACTTCGCCCGCCGGAAGACGGCACGCCGCCTCTACCTTTGGATAGAGGCGCTCGCCGATCCCGCTCCGTAATCTGGACGCACTGTGACAGCCGCGCCCGTTTTGACCCCGACCAGCCGGGTGCTGACCTGGTGTCTGCACCTGCTGCTCGTCGCACTGCTCGCGCTGGCGGCCGCGCGGGCGGTGGCGGACGGTTCATCCGCAGCGGGAGCGGTCGTCGCGGTGGCGGTGACGTGCGCCGTGGTCTACGCGGCAGGCCCGCTTCTGCCCCGCGTCCGGACGTCCCGGCGGGCCGCACTGTGGTGGCTGGTCGCCGTGGGCCTCGTGTGGCTGATCCTGCTGGTGCTGACCGCCGACGGCGTCTGGGTCGCCTTCCCGTTGTACTTCCTGCAGCTGCATCTGCTGCCACGCCGCCAAGGCCTGGTCGCGGTGATCGCGACCGCGCTGGCGGCGATCACCGCGTTCGCCGTCCACCAGGGTTCCTTCGCCCCGGCGGCGGCGATCGGACCGGCACTCGGCGCCGCCGTCGCGGTAGCCGTCGTCTGGGGTTACCAGGCGCTGTACCGCGAGAGCGAACGCCGCCGGAACCTGATCGAGGAGCTCACCGCCACGCGCGCCGACCTCGCCGAAGCCCAGCACGCGGCGGGAGTGCTCGCCGAACGGGAGCGGCTGGCCCACGAGATCCACGACACCCTCGCCCAGGGACTGTCGAGTATTCAACTCCTGTTGCGCGCGGCGGAAAGGACGCTGCCGGATGCCGCGGGCAACGCCGCCCGCTACGTCGGACAGGCTCGTCAAGCCGCCGCGGACAACCTCGCCGAAGCCCGCCGGTTCGTCGTCGCCCTGTCCCCTCCCGCACTCGACGGCACCACGCTGGCCGACGCGCTGGAACGGCTGTGCGCCACCACCGGTTCGCGGCATCGGATCGCCGCGCGCTTCCATCTCGACGGCGACCCCGTTCCCCTGCCGACCGCGCACGAGGTCGCGTTGCTGCGCATCGGTCAGGCGGCGCTGGCGAACACCGTCCGGCACGCCGACGCGTCCACCGCGGACGTCACGCTGAGCTACCGTGGCGAGTACGTCACCCTCGCCGTCGTCGACGACGGCGTCGGCTTCGACCCGGAACACAGCGGCTTCGGGCTCACCGCGATGCGCACCCGGACCGAAGCGCTGGACGGGATCTTCACCGTCGACTCCTCCCGCGGAGACGGGACGACCGTGTCCGCGCGACTGCCCAAGGAATGCCCGTGACCGAAGCCCCTATCCGGCTCCTGCTGGCCGACGACCACCCCATCGTCCGGGCGGGGCTGCGTGCCGTACTGGAAACCGAACCCGGCCTCGTGGTCTCGGCCGAAGCCGCGACCGCCGAGGAGGCGGTGGCCCGCGCCGCCGAGGGCGACATCGACGTCGTGCTGATGGACCTGCGTTTCGGTTCCGGGATGACCGGCGCCGAGGCCACCGCGGCGATCACGGCGCGGCCGGACGCACCCCGGGTTCTCATCGTCACCACCTACGACACCGACGCCGACACGCTGCCCGCCATCGAAGCGGGCGCGACCGGCTACCTCCTCAAGGACGCCCCGCCGGAGGATCTGGCGGCGGCCGTGCGCACCGCAGCCGCCGGACGCACCGCGCTC
Source organism: Amycolatopsis sp. NPDC057786 (assembly GCF_042797905.1). Classification (NCBI taxonomy): domain Bacteria; kingdom Bacillati; phylum Actinomycetota; class Actinomycetes; order Pseudonocardiales; family Pseudonocardiaceae; genus Amycolatopsis; species Amycolatopsis sp. NPDC057786. Next base: position 68,629 of record NZ_JBHVKW010000006.1, on the reverse strand, counting down.
GCCCCGACCGTCGCCGACCGCCTCATGAACCGGATGCGGATGCCCGCCACCGCGCTGACGCTGCGCGAGATCGAAGTCCTGGTCCTGGTCGCCGACGGCCTGTCCAACCGGGCCATCGCCGATCGGCTCCACCTGACCGAGGGCACGGTGAAATCCCATCTGGCCCGCAGCTACACCAAACTCGGCGTCGATTCGCGTACCGCCGCTGTCGCCACCGCGACCGACCTCGGCCTGATCCGGCGCTGAACGGCAGCGGGGTGGTCGTGAGTGGCGATTCGGGTTAGAGCTAACCCTGTTTAAGTTACCTACTCGTGACCTGCGGATATGGTTCTCCTGCCCTCTGGCCCAGGGTGAACAAGGGGCAGGAGAACCAGTCTTACTGACCCGGCTCGGTGCTGCGAGGCGTACCACGGCGGTGGGCCTCGGCGGTGAGGTGACAGCTAGTGGTGATGGCCATGACGAGGGCTTTATCTGCTCCGATAGCGAGCTCGGCGCCATCCTTGTCGGTGAGATTGAACTGATAGTTGCCTGGCTTGTCAGAGCTGAGGGTCACAGTGGTGAAGCCATACGGTGCGGCGGACTCGGTGATGATCGTTTTTGCTTTCGCCCACTGCTCCGGCGTGGGCGCTATCGCTGAGACCCAGCTGGCTGGGTGTACTTCCTGCGCGTCATAGGGATGAATATTCGGGAAGCTTCGCGCGCAGCCGCCTACGCTGTCGCCCCGGCCGCTGTCCTTCCATGGAGGTGTTGGGAGTTCTCTGGTGAGGGCGTCGCGGATTTTGCCGCGCATCTCGTTGTGCCGGGTGAGTGCTTGATCGATGTCGGGGCGTTGCAGGAGTGTCGCGAACTGCTGCTGTTGGGTGGGCATGGTGTCCTTGCCGGGGCCGGATGCGTCGGGGTCGCTGCATGCTGCTGCAGAAAGTGCGATCAGGCCGACTGTGCAGGCGGCCGCGATCAGGGTGCGTGGTCGGTGGGTCACGTGTTTGAGCCTTAACCTCGGGCGGGGATTGCCAGTTCGGCGTGTCCGGATACGACGGCGGCGATGTTGTACTTGCTGGTGCTGTCGGTGCCGTCGGGCATGGTTTTGGTGTATTCGCTGTGTCCAGTTGATCCGGCGAGTGGTCGGCCGTCTGGTGTGACTGCCGCACCGGTCTGGAGCTGGTTCATTCCCGCCATGTCGCTGGGGTCTGTTCCGTAGCGGCCGCTGCTGAGTGAGCCGATGTCGGCGACGGCGTCGCCGTCGGCTTCGAGGTTGTAGGCGTGGCCTTCGGGTAGTTGCATCCGTCGGATCTCGGCCTCGCCGAGCGGTTGGCCTGCCGGGGTGTCGGAGATGCCGGGTGAGCCGAAGAACACGGCGTCGTCCACCCCTGTGTGGCTGTTGAGGGCGATTCCGGTAGTCAGTGAGCCGTAGGAGTGCCCGAGCGCGGTCAGGTGCGGGTCTACGGGGCGAGAGGCATTGATGCCCTGGTCGAACCGGGCGAGCTTGTCCGCACCGTCGCGGGCGGCGCTGCCGTCGATGATGTCGGGAATATCGGCCGGGTTGCTCGTGGTCGGCGGTTCATATCCGAGCCACGTCACCGTGGCCACCTGGCTGTTGTCGCCCTTGCTGTCCAAGATGTCTTCTGCGGCATCGCGCACCTTACGCATGTCTTCGACGTAGCCGTCCAGGTTGGTGCCGACCGATGAATTCATACCGGGCGTGAAGACCGCGACATGCTCGGCGGCATCGACATTGCCGTTGGCTACGGCGGCTTTGAGGCGGTCGCCGGTCAGGTCGAGCGACAGTAGCTGCCGATCGGGATTCGGCTTGCCGTCGGGTCCCTTCACCAGGCCGTCTACCTTGCCGAGGGCGGCCAACCGTTCGTCCAGCTTCTCAAGCTTCTCCAGGTACTTGTGAACGCTGGGCACATCCCTGTTGAGGTCGGGAGGTGCTGTCTTCATCAGTTGGGTGCGCTCGTCTTGGAGTGCCTGGCGCTCGTGTTCGAGCAAGGCGATATTTGCGCTGCTGCGGGCCCACGCCGCCACCCCGTCACGATTGCCGACCATCTCGGGGTGGTCCTTGATCAGACGTAGTCGCTGGTTCTGTGACAGAGCCGCCCACCATGCGGCGTTCGCCGATGGGCTCGCGTCGACCGGTGGGGGCGCGAGAATGGACAGTGACCCCATGGCGGCGCCGGAGTTTCCGGCGGCGGCGAGCGAGGTGTTTTCGTTGTCGTTCCCCGTGGCGTCGATGGCGTGCCCAGCGAGAATGCGGTCGAGTACCGCACAGAAATCGTCATCGATATCGACGGCTTGACGGAGAACCTGTTCGACCCGATCGCGAAGCTCGGCGGCAATCGTCCGCCGTTCGGCGGCGACCGCTTCTTTCTGCTCCTCGGGGGTGTCCGGCGGCGGACCATTGTCATTGACCGCGCCGTCGCCGCCGACGGTGAAATGGTGTGTGCGGGCGAGTCCTTCGACTTCGGTCACGGCGTTCCGCACGCCGGTGATCGCGTCGCCGACGTCGCCGGAACTGCGGCGCAACGAGGCGACCTCGGCGGCGTATTCCTCCAGACCGTCGATGATCTGATTGACCTCGGCGGCGGCCGCACTGGCGGCGTCACCGTGCCAGCCGTAAGGCGTGTTGATGTCGCGCAGGTCGTCGGAGCAAGCGATGACTTTGTTGTAGGCATTGTTGATCGCGGCGACCGCGTCGCGCAGCGGCGCGGGATCCCAGCGGGTGACCTCGTCCCAGGTGACCATCAGACCGCCTTCACCCCGCCGGTGGGCTGCGGCGCTGTGCTGAGGTCGCTGGCGGCGGCCGCGTCCTGGGTGCTGTAGCGGTCGGCAGCCGTGGTCATGGACGCGCCGTGCGTGTCGAGCCTGGTCTCGAATGACCGTTCACGGTCTTGCAGAGCCTGTTTCACCTCGGCCAGCTTGCCGACCGCGCGGGCACCCGGGATGCCCGCGTCACCGCCGGGCACGGTCGCCGAACAGGTCGCGCCCCGCAACCCGTCGGCGACCCTCCCAGCGGCCTTCCCCGACTGTCTGATCCCGTCGATGACCACCTGATATCCCGACATACGCCCTCCCTCGTAGTCTGCCGGTCACTCACAGACAACCTACGGGATCAGCGACCGGCCGTTCAACGGCGGCGGGTCACCGGCGGAACGTGATTTCCGCAGGTCGGGGGCGACTACCCAGGCGACATGAGTAGATCTACTCAGACTCGCCAGGTGCACGGGAGCGCTCGGGGGCGCTGTGCGGCAGCTCCGGCCGCATCCGGTCCGCGAGGTCTTCCAACCTGGCGGCCAGGGCTGCCGTGGCCCCTGGCGGAACGGTGCCGCTGTCGATCGCTGCCCGCAGCGTCGCAGCGGCCTCCGTGAGCGACCCGGCAGCCTCGGCCAGCCGCTCACGCGCGGCGGCCACCGACGCAGCGTCCCGTTGCCCGTCTGTCATGAAACACCACTCTCGCCAGAAACGATATCGTCAGAACCCTGAAAATCTTCATGAATTATGGTTTGCGATTCATTGATGCCATCGTCAGCGACAACTAGAACCCGAAGCGTATAGCCAAGGAAGCGTGCATACATTTGAAGCTCGCCGATATTACCGGCGTACGCGGGATTGTTCTCCCATCGCCAGACGGTTGACGGATGCACATCCAACTCGATTCCCACGTAGTTCAATGACCACTTCCGGGACTTCCTAATCCTGGACAGCTGATGCTGAACCCGGACAATCTCGTGCATTGCTTCCTTGTCTTCATTCGTATCAGCCAACATTGTGGCACCACACGTTTTCATGCTCGGGTTCCATTCTAGTTCGCTCGCAGGTTTGCGAGTATGAAATTACTGCGTGACTCAATTTTGTGTTCGCGGTGTGGCGCGGCTGCATTTTCGGGCGAGACGGCGCCATCCGGCCGGTGCGCGATGACGCGTCGGCCGCTGCCGATGTCGAACGGTGCGCGCAGCTGACCAGGCCCGCACGAATGCGCGACAGTCCTTGCAGGGGCGGCCGTTCGGCACGAGCATCGGCGCCGCCAGCACCACGTGACCGCACAAGGCCGCATACCGTCCACGGGAATCGTCCTTGCGCGCACGGAAGAATTCCTCGTCCGTGACCGCATGGTCCAGCCCGTCGTACTGGCTGCGATGCCAGCAGAAATACAGCCCGCCATGCCGCCCCGGCCGCGCTCCATTGATCACGGCCGCCACCCCGCGTCCCATGCCCGCAGCATTCGTGCTGCTTCCGCCCAGTCGGCTTCGGTCATCTCCGCGATCGTCGTGCCATGATGGCGGTTTTCGAGGTCGATTTCACCGGCGCAGCGACGACCCCGACTATCGAATCCGAGATCTGTCAGGCCGCTATGGCAATGCTTTTCGCTGTCGTACTGGGGATCCGACTTCCTGTCATCCTCATTCTCCCCGCCGATGTCCGGAGGTGTTCCACCTTCATGCGCAGTCACATGATCAGTTTCGAGCCGGACAAGATCCGAAACTTGCCACGGTGGCAAACACTCGAATGGGCTACACGTTCGTATTAGACGCGCAACCCTGACCGGTACGCCATGCCGCGAAGCTCGCGGCCAACAGCATCCTGTTTGGTGCCCTTGGCGACCAGTTCGGCGAGGATCGAGCGCATAAACGGGTGCCGGTGAATACGGGCAGGCGAGATTTTCTCCGCCCGGCGAAGCATCATCACAGCTTCGTCACGGCGTTTCGGGAATCTGGCGAGAGCGCGCCCGTACTCGCGATAATAGGCCGACCGCCGCGTTGGCGTGGGTAGCGCAGTCGGGTCGACCGTCTCAGCGATCTTTATGGCGTCCGCGTGTTCTCCGGCTTCCAGTGCCACCGACATGCGCCACACGCCTACGTTCGATGGTCCGAAGCCGAACCACAATGCGTTGTTGCCCTCGCCGACGTGAACCGCCAGATCGGCCGCATGGTCTAGCGCGGCTACGCGCTGCGTGTTGTCCTTCTGCGCAGCGGACACGAGCGAGGATGTGAGGCTGAGCATCCCGGACACCTGCATGTCCGCCGACGTCGCAGTACCAGGCGCGGCAGCTGCAAGCGTGCGGGCGGCCATGTCGAAGCCGCCAGCACCGATCAGTCCGAACGAGGTCCCGAAGGCTGACACCGCCCCATACAGCGGTTCGTCAAGCCGTTCGGCCGCACGTTGTGCAAGGCTGACGGCTTGCCATGCGAGGTCCATACTCGCGCCGATGTCACTAAGCCACGCTTGCGTGCCTTGCACGTGTGTTGTCACCAGCAGCCGGAGAACTTCCCGCTCGTCGCGCCGGGCATCCAAAGTGGCATGGAGGTCCCTGATCAGTTGTGGCAGCAGGGTCCCAACCAGGGCGTAGTCACACTCTCTTTGTTTAGTGAGAATGTCGGCAGCCCGGACCATCAAGGCCTCCCCGGGCAGCACTTCCCCACGCGGGTCGCCCATGCTGACGGCGAGCAATGCGAGCCGTACCTGGTTTAGCGAGTGGTCCTCCTCCAGTCCGCCCATGGTGATAGCGGGGGCAGCCCCGGTGATCTCGCTCGGCGCCACTTCGAGAGCGTTCGCCAAGGCGACAACTAGCGACCGGCGGTCAAGCGCCCGATCACCGGATTCGAGCCGGGACAAGTACGAAGGTGAAATACCAGCCAACCCGGAGATGACCGTTAACGACTTGCCTTGAGCTTTACGAAGCTCTCGTAGCCTGTTGCCGATCGGCGAGGACATTTCGCATCCCTCATTCGCGGAGTCGCACGCGGAGAACTACCAGACCAGCGTACCCCCGCTTCGTTGTCAGCCCGCACTGTCACCGTCATCATCGTGCCTCCATCAACCCATGCCGGAAGACGCGAACATGCACCAAGCATTGGTGCTTTCGGGTGACCTTGGCGTGCTCGGTGTCGAAAAAGGGCCCGAAAACCGGCTTCTTGCTGCGAAAGGAGGGGACGGCGTCCGCACTCACGGAAACGTGAAACAAGTTATTCGAGAACCCGTGCCGCAAAGACTCTGCTTTCTCGATCTTGCCCAGTGAACAAGGTGTCCGGCGGATGGTGCGGCGCTTGGTCGGCGTCGTAACTGTGCCGCCTCACTCGCTGAAACGGGGCGACTGACCCGCTGGCGACGCTGCTTGAGGCGCCCGGCTGGCGGGAGCCCAACCCGGGTGATCGTGCCGCGCTCGGTGTCCAAAAAAGGCCCAAAATCCGGCCTCTTGGTTCGAAAGGGCGCGGTAAGGCATCCCGCGTCGCCAAACGTGTCAGGCGGGTGGTTCGGCGCAGTTTCGGCGCTGTAACTCCGCTGCCCCACCCGCCGGGGCGGGGAACGGCTGATCCGCTGGTGAGGGCTTGTAGGGCGCCCAGATGGCGGGGAGCCCGACCCCGTCCCTCATTCGGGTAAAAGTTGAGAAGTTTGCCAATGCAATGTTCAAAAACAGTGTTTTTTTCGGAGTTAGGGGGTGCAAGGAGGTGATCACCGATTGGTCGTGTGAGCGGTAGAGACAACTGGATAGCTATTCGGTCTTGCTCGGTTCGTCGCGTGTTCGAAAGAGGTTGTTTCTCATGTCTGACAGGAAAACTACGCAGTCGCCACAAGCCGCAGTGCCGCCCGGCAGCGGTTCACGTGGTCTCGGTGGTGGCGGTGCGGATGGGTTGGCGGATGCTTCGGCATCGGCTCGGCGTTCTATGTCCGCCGCCCCAAGCTCCGGGGACGCTGGTCGCGTGTCCCCTGGTACAGCGTGGATTCGGCGGCCCGGTGAGGGAGGCCGAGTGAAGGGGTATGAGTCATCATCCACCCGGAAAAAGGTGGGGTCCGCGGGGTCGCCGGCTGCGGCCGCGGGACGGTCGCCGGCCAGGTCGGTCCGGCCTGGTGAACCCAACCCTGGGATCTGGTTCCGCCTGGTCGAGCGGGATCGTCGCCTGTTGTGGCTGCTGGCCGAACACCAGGTGCTGACCACGGGGCAGATCGCGTCAGTGGAGTTCTCGTCACGGCGCCGTGCGCAAGACCGTTTGGCGCGGTTGCGGTCGTTGGGTGTGCTGTTCGCGTTCCGTGACTCGTACATGTTCGGCGGGACCAGTGAGGCCCGCTACGCGCTCGGCTATATAGGGGCGCGGATGATCGCCGCCGCGCGGGCGGTAACCCCGCCGACCGCGAAAGCCCACATGCAACGGCTGGAACGGCTCGCGTTCTTACCGACCCTCACTCATCAGCTCGGGGTGAACGGGTTTTTCTGCGGGCTGGCCGCGCACTCGAACCCCACCGGCACCGATGACGGCGGGGCGGGGAGGCTGACGCAGTGGTGGCCGGAACGGCGCTCGGCGGAGTTCTTCTGGACCAACCAGGGAACCGACGGGGGCGAGGCGCGGGTGCGGCCGGACGGCTACGGCTGCTGGGAGTCCGGCGGCCGCGCGGTGCGGTTCTTCCTCGAATACGACACCGGTACCGAGTCGCTGCGGGTGCTGGCCCGCAAGATCGCCGCCTACAGCGCGTTCTACACCGATCGGTTCGGGGTGCTGCTGTTCTCCCTGCACTCCGCGCGGCGGGAACAGGCGTTCCGGGCCGGGCTGGTGAAATTCCTCGGTGGACACGATCCGGGCGTGGTGATCGCGACGACCGCGCGGGACCTGCCGGGCGCCGATGATCCGGCGGGAGAGGTGTGGACGTTGTGGTCCGGCCGTGACCATGGTCCGGTCACCCGGCTCACGTTGGCGAACCTGCCCGAACGGGGTCCACGGGTGAGCCACCACGCCCCGGAACTCCCGTACGGGGAAGCGGCGTTCCAGCCGGGCGACAAGGCGATCATGCCGCTACTCACCGCCGCGCCCGCACCACCGCGCGAACCGGCGTGGTGGGACTCCCCGTCCGGCCTCACTCCCCGGAGGTCTGCGTGAACAACCAAGCCACCACCGAGCAGGAAGACGGGTTGTCGGTGGCGCGGCTGGCTGAACTGGCAGCCGCGTGCGCCGTCCCGGACGGCGGGTTCACGGTCGACCCCGTCACGGGTGTCACGCCGCGTACGGGGTTCGCGGTGTCGGTGCACCCGCAGTACGAACACGTCACCGACGCACCCGTGACCCCCGATGAGCTCGCCGCCTACCTCACCCGCCACGCACCCATCCTGCATGTGGAGGGAAGGGCGTTCGGCGGCTGGCACAACCCCGACACCGGACGCGTGTACCTCGATGTGTCCATTGTGGTGCCCACCCTGGCCGAAGCACTCGACCACGGACGCGCCGCCCGCCAACTGTCCGTCTACGACCTCGCGGCCGGGGCATGCATCGACGTGCCCGCCGAACCTGTCACCGCAACCCCTGGAAAGGAGACGCCAGCCGAACTCACACCGCCGATACCCGCACCACGCGCCGAGAGGACACCGCCACCATGCCCACCCGGCAACCGCACCCACGCCGCCCGCACCGCCACCTCAAGGCCACCGAAGCAGACACCCGCAGGAAGGAAACGTACACCGAAGAACAAGCCCGACTCGACGCCGAAGCGGTCGACCGGTGGGCCGCGAAAGTCGCCGACCTCCCGCCGCTCACCGAAGAACGGATCACCTCACTCGCGGTGATCCTTAACCGCATCGACAAACGCCGCCGCGCCGCCAACGCTGAGAGGAACGACGAAGGCCGCCGCGCGGCCTGACACACCGACGACCCGAGGACACCCGCCCCCGTTTCCGGGGTGGTGTGGCCTCGGGTCGTTGCTCTATCAGGCCGCGTGCTGGCCGCGCGTACGGCGCTTGGGCTTGTGCGGGTCGATCCGCACCCGCTTGGGGTCGAACTGCCGTTTCCCGTTCTTGGCGGCGGGGTCGAGATACAGGGTGTCACCGCTGAGTGCGTCGGTGAGCATCGCGCGGCGTTCGTCGAACTCGGCCGCGTCCCACTGCGCCGCCGCGTCCTCACTGCTCATCGCCTCGGTAGGACCGTCCGGGTTCCCGCCGGTCAGTTCGTGCCGCTCGGCTTCCAGCCGTGCGTGTGTAGCCATGAGGGGTTCATTGGCCGCGTCGTAGGCGTCCTCGGTCATTTCCCGGGCCGAGTTTCGCCGCGATCGATGTCAGCAAGCGTTCACACTCGCCGAGTTCGGTGTGGATCTCGGCCAACCGTTCGGAGACACGCGCACGCGCGGCCCGGATCGCTGCCGCGTGCTTAGCGTCCGACAAACGCGAAATCACCAGCCCGCGCAATTCACGATCCACCCGCCGCATATCGGCGCCGACCTTGCCGCACCCGCCCGAACTCTTCGAGCACCCGTACTGCCGTCGCCGCTCACCGTCTGGGTAGTTCCCCGAATGCGGGCGCCCGCTCACACCTCGCCCGCACAGCGGGCACCGCAAGATCCCCGACCCCACGTAGATCCCGCTCGGATGCTGGCCCTGCGTCCGCCCCGCACACAACGCGCGCAGCTTCGTGAACGTCTCCGGTTTCACGATCGGCTCACCCGGCATCGTGCCCACCACCACGCCGTCATGCTCGATCAGACCAGCGTTAATCGGCCTGAGCAGTACCTCACCGACCTGGCGCGGCAGCCACGTCTTACCCGTGATCGTGAGCAGTCCCGCCGCGTTCCACTCATCCGCGATCGTGGACTGAAACACCCCCGCCAACACCGCGTTCGTGGCGTCCCTCAACGCCCTGCGTTCCCGTTCCACCAACTCCGCCGGAACCGGCTTACGGGTGTCCTTCCCGTCCTCGTCCAACCACTGTTCACGCGGCACGGTCCGATCCAGACCGGGGAACCCGAACCGGCGCCCCTGGTGATGCGGAATACCGCGCTTGCGCAGCACCTCGAACCGCCGCGAGATCCGCTGGGACGCCTCATCGGAGTTGCGCTGGTTGTGCGCGACCTCCTGCCGTAGCTGGTAGCGGTCGTTGTAGTCGGTGAGGTCGTAGCGGCCGTGTGAGGACGCCACCGTGTACGAGTCATAGCCCGTGCTCTCGATCAGCTTGAACAGGTCCTCAAGATCCTGCGACTGCCGCCAACCCCGGTCGGTGTTCCACAACACCACCCCGTCCGACGCCCGCGCCGCGACCCGTTTCATGATCCGTTCCCAGCCCGGACGATGCACCTTCGGACTCCACGCGGACAGCTTCGGGTCCGAGATCTCCTCACCCAGCACACCGCCCAACCGGTCGATCACATCCCGGTTGTCGGCGTGCTGGGTCTCGCACTTCTCCAGCTTCCCCGCCTGATTCCGCGACAGGCGCGCATACGAGTCCAAGACCGGCTGACGCCCGCCCTGACCTGCACTAACCTGATGACTGAATCCCATGTGATCCACAGTAGGTACATAAGACAGGTTCAGCTAGAACCCGAATCGCCACTCACGACCACCCCGACCGACGCCTTCTGGCGCCTTGGTCGCTTGAAGTACGTGAAGGGACCCTTGCTTGCGTCTAGCGCAGTGAAGGGGTCCTTCACGCACTTGGGACGAGGCCTTCGCGCGCCATCGTGGTGACCGGTTGGGCTACTGGGGCCATGGGCGCGTGTTCCGACTCCGTGAAGGACTCCTTGAGGGACCCAGAGTCCCTCAAGGAGTCCTTCACGGACCGCGGCGATCAGCTGCGGCGAAGCCAGTAGGTTCCTAGGCCACTCTTTGCTCTAACCGTCCTCACCGCTCACGAGGCGCTGTACCGAACTGCTCATACGGGCATGTTGCGAAAGCCACTTTCGCAACCTCCAAGGTTGCGAAAGTGGCTTTCACCGCATCGGGAACGGCGCCTGGTGACAGTGCGCCAGGAGATCAGTGTCCGAGGACGCCGCTGACCTCGTTCGGCGTTCCCGGGATCGTCCCGGTCGCGGTCTTCGTGCCGGTCGCGAGGTCCACGGAGTGGATCTCCTTCTTGCCGGGATCGGTGACGTAGGCGGTTCCGCCCCGGACGAAGATCGCCGGGCGCGGCTGCTGCCACTCGATCGGCTCCTGCCAGGTACCGAGGACGGCGATCTTCCGCGTCACCGCACCGCTCACCGGGTCGATCACGTGGATCTGACCGTCGGTGCCCAGCACCAGGGCCTCGCCCTGCGGTCCGCGGGCCAGCGACCGGAAGGTGTAGCTGGTCCCGATGTCGACGTGCTTGAGCGTGGCCTTCTCGGTGTCGATCAGGGAGATCCTGGTCGGGCGCTCGAGCTCGGCCGCTTCGTCGACCTTGTAGTCGCCCAAGGTGATCGGGGAGACGTCCGAGCCCGCCTGGTTGCCGATGCGCCCGTACGGGTCCGGGCTGGTCACCTTGGTGATGACGCCGTTGCGGTAGATCAGCGCACCGGTCTGGCAACCGACCACGACCGCTTCGCCGCGTGCGGCGGCTTCACCGTGCACGCCGGGGCACTGCTCGTTGCGCGCGATCTCCTTCTTGTCCTTGTCCAGCACCACGATCCCGGAGCGCTTGTCCTCGTTGCCGACGGTGGTGAGCAGTTCGCCGTTCGCGAGTTCGACGGCCACGCCGTGATGCGCCTCGGGCGTCTTGTGCTTCGGCGCGGGGAGCGCCGCGGTGCCGATCGTCTTCGGGTCGAAGACGGTCACTTCACCGGTCCCGTCGGCGAACAGCACCGTCTTGCCGGCGTGCCGGACGACGTGTCCCGGCTTGGCCGCCTTGACCTCGTTGTCCGTGAGCACGGCACCGACGGCGTCGAGGACCCGGAATCCCGTGGAGGTCGAGACAAGGAGATGCCGGTCGTTCCCGGCGGGGTTGAGCCGGTTGAAGCCTTCCAGCGGAAGGTTCTTCGCCTCCTTCAAGGTCTTCCCGTCGAGCAGGACGATTCCGCCGTCGTAGGTGACGGCCACCGGATCGGCGACGACCGGTGCCGGAGCCGCGTCCTTCGCGGGCTCCGCCGCCGGCTGTTCGGTCCCGCAGGCGGCGAGCGCGAGCGTGCTCGCCGTCGTCGCCATCAGCGCGAGATATCGGGCTTTCCGTGCCATTTTCCTGTGCCTTTCGTCTGTTCCGGTCAGGAACGGGTCAAACCGGTGGTGATCGATTCGGTGTTGGCGCGCATCATTTCGAGATAGGTGGCCGCGCCCTGGCCTGGTTCACTGAGCGATTCCGAGAACAACGGGGCCACCTGGACGTGCAGCCCGGCCTGCTCGGCCAAGACCCGCGCGAGCCGGTCCGGTTGAGAGGAATCAGCGAAGATCACCGGCACTCCCGCCGCGCGAACGGTGTCGGCAAGTGCCTTCAGGTCCGAGGAACTCGGTGAAGCGAGTGTGGTTCCGCCGGGGATCACGGCGCCGACGACCTGGAATCCGAACCGCTGGGCCAGGTACCCGAACACGTGGTGGTTCGTGACCAGTTTCCGGCGTTCCGGCGGAATACCACCGAACTTCTCCGCCATCATCTTGTCGAGTGCCTCGATCTCCCCGCGATAGCGTTCGGCGTTGGCGCGGATCACCGTTTCGTCGACCCCGTCGACATGGGCGACGACCTCGTCGGCGATCGCCTTCACCGCGTCGCGCACCCGTGCCGGATCCGTCCAGAAATGGGGATCGGGCTTGTTGTCGGCGTAACTGATCGGGTTCACCCGCTCCCCGGCCGGCAACGCCGGTACGCCGCTTTCCTCGGCCGTGCGGACAGTGCGCAGGATCCCCTCTTCGAGCCCGAGTCCGTTGTAGACGATCAGACCGGCACGCTCGACCTGGGCCGCCTGCTGCGCGGAGATGCCGAAGGAATGCGGGTCGGCGTTCGGCTTCATCAGCACCGTCACGTCGGCCTGATCGCCGACGACGGCTCGAGTGATGTCCCCGAGGATGTTCGTCGTGACGACGACCGACTTGCCGCCTCCGCCGGTCCCGGAGCAGCCTGCCGCCGCCAGCAGCGCCACCACGAACAGGGCGAGTACCCGGCGCCTCATCGGCCGGTCTCCACGATGTGGCCCGCCTTGCCGCCGACCTTCAGGGTCCTGGCGCGGCGCAGGTTGTCGTTGTAGTCGATCTCGTACACCTCGGCCGAGAGCGGGTTGTTGACGTAGGCGCGCGTCGAATCGACCTGGATCGACGGAACGCCCGCGGCGGTCGCTTCCGGTGCCAGGAGCGGGATGGCCGTCTGTTCCTTGCCCGCGCCGTCGAAGGAGCGCAGCTTCCCGTCCCTGGCGAGGACCAGCAGCGGGCCGCCCTCGCCGACGGCGTTCACCGCGGCGACCGGGCCGGTCTCGACGTACTGCCAGCTACGGCGCCCGACGTCCAGCGACCACACCGCGGACTCCCCCGCCCGCGCCGCGACCGTGGAGCCACCGGGCCGGTGGAAGAAGGCGGTGGCGCGTTCCTGCGCGGTGACACTGCGCGGGTACGGGATCTTCACTCCGGCGAAGGCGCCGTCCTTTTCGGTCACCAGCAAGGCGCCGTCAGCGCAGCCGAACACGACTCCGCGCCTGGTCACGGCCTGGCCCTGCAGCTCCGGGCACGGCTGGTCGATCTCCGCCACGGCTTTGCCCTGGCGGTCGTGGACGCGCACTCCGCGGGCGAGCGGCTTTCCGGCGTCCGCCACCGTGGCGATGATGTGCTCGCGGTAAGGGATCGCGACACCGGCGTGCGGCTCGCGCGTGATCTTCCCCAGTTCGGCCACGGAGCCCTTGTCGAGCGCGGCTCGATCCAGCAACGTCGCCGTACCGTCCGAATAGGACAGTGCGGCGACGACGGGGTCGCTGTAGGCCGCCAAGGGCTCTTTGCCGGGCGCCACGCCGACATCCCGGACCTTCGCCCGGTAGTAGTGGACGTGGTCACCGTGGTCGACCATCCACGAGCCGCTGTCGATCACCCGGATCGAGCCGTCGCGTGCGGTCAGGTAACCGAATCGGCCGTCGCCCGTCACGGCTCGCACTCCGTCGACCCGCCCGGCCTCGTGCACCTCCTCGGTGATCAGGTCGACGACGCGAACGGCGCCGGTGTCCGTCTCGGCGACGATCAGCCGTGACTGTGCTTCGGCCGCCTCCTCGGCACCTTCGACATAGCCGTGCGGGACTTCCGCGGTCACCTCCTTCGGCTGCTCCGAGCCGCACGCCGCCAGGGTCAGCGCCGCGACGACCGCCGTCACTGCTTTCAGTCTCATCGTGAGCTCTCGATCTCCGGTGTCAGGGAACGGAATCGCTGTCGTGCGAAGGACAGGAACGCGGAAAGGAAGAACAGGAGGACCGCGCCGGCGGCGATGGTCGCGCCCGCCGCGGTGCCCCAATGCCAGGACACGAGCAGGCCGCCGACCGTGGCGGCGATGCCGAGCGACGCCGCGATGAGCATGATCGTGGTGATCCGCCGCGACCAGAACAGCGCCGCCGCGGCGGGGGCGATGAGCAGCCCGAACACCAGCAACGTCCCCACGACGCGGAACGACGCGACGATCGTCAGCGTCACCAGTCCGAGCAGCACCGCGTTCGCCAGGCGGGGACGCAGTCCGAGTGTGTGCGCCTTGCGGACGTCGAAGGTGAGCGCGGTGAACGAACGATGTCCCGCCAGTGCCACCGCCCCCACGACGAGAAGGGTGATCGCGAGGCCGACCAGGTCACCCGATCCGACGGCGAGCACGTCGCCGAACAGGAAACCGGTGAGGTCGACCGCGAACGACCGCGAGTGGGACACGATGATCACGCCGCTCGCGAGCATGCCGACGAACAGCAACCCGATCGTGGTGTCCTCGGACAGCCGCCGCGAACGGCCGAGCGCTGTCACGCCTAGCGCCATCACCCCGGCGCTGATCGCCGCGCCGATCAGCAGGTTCACGCCGGTCAGCGAGGCGATCGCCACCCCGGGCAACATGCCGTGCGACATCGCGTCGCCGATGAAGGCCATCCCGCGCAACACCACCCAGGTGCCCACGACGGCGCACACCGCCGACACGAGCACTCCCGCCACCAGCGCACGCTGCACGAACGACACCTCGAAGGGGATCAGCAACCACTCCACGCGTCACACTATAGTGGTAATGATTGTCATTATCTGGAAGAGGTGCGATGACCCCGGACACAGCGGCCCTCACGATCGACCGCGCGCACGCCCACTACGGCTCTCGCGAGGTGCTGCGCGGGATCACCGCCCAGGTACCGTCCGCGCGACTCACCGCCATCGCCGGCGCGAACGGCGCGGGGAAGTCGTCGCTGCTGAACCTCGTCGCGGGTGTGCTCCCGGCGACCACCGGTTCGGTGACCCGGCGAGACTCGGGGCGGGTCGCCTACGTGACCCAGCAGAGCGAGGTGTCGCGGTCGCTGCCGATCACGGTCCGCGCCACCGTCACGATGGGGCGCTGGGCGCACCGCGGCCACTGGCGGCGGCTGACCAAGACGGACCGGAAGATCGTCGGAGAATGCCTGGAACTACTGGAAATCACCTCGATCGCGGACCGGTTGATCGGCACGCTGTCCGGTGGGCAACGCCAACGGGCACTGGTGGCGCAGGGGTTGGCCCAGCAAGCCGGATTGCTGCTGCTCGACGAGCCGTCGGCCGGTCTCGACCTGCACGCCCGCGGCCTGATCGACGAAGCCCTGCGCGCCACCCTCGCCGAAGGCACGACGGTCGTGCGCGTCACGCACGACCTCGAGGTCGCGGGCCGGGCCGATCATTGTCTGCTGCTGCAGGACGGCCGTCTTGTCGGTGAAGGCGAGCCGGCGTCGGTGCTGACCCCGGAACAAGTGGCGGAGGCCTGGGGTCTTCCGACCCCCCTTCGGTCACCCGATCGCGCCGATTCTCGCTAGGTTTGCGCGCTTGCGAAGTCGCGTCGGCCTCGAACTCCCGCCCGAACTGCTCGGAGAGCATGGGCGACTGTGCGCTCAGCCTGCCTTACCCCGCGAAAGCCACCGCACGGTGACCTCCAGCGCCTCCTCCGCGGAGTCCCCGAAGCCGTGTCCCGCGCCGGCAAGTGAGTGCCACTCCGTCCCGGGCCGCGCGAGGGCGGTTTCCCGCGCGATGTCGTGAGAGACGTGCTCATCCCCCGAACCGTGGACGACGAGCGCGGGCATCCCGGACGCCAGGAAGGCGCCCCTCGGGTCAAGGCGGGCGAACTCCTCGAACAGCGCCGCGCCCAGCTCGAACCGGCCTTCGATATCCAGAAACCCGTTCTCCGCCAAACAAGTCCGGTCCGAGTACAACGTGATCCCTCTGGGCAGCTCCGGCTCCAGGAAGGTCCGCCGCAGGTCGAGCACCGGCTGCCAGAGCACAACCCTCCGCACAGGCAGCGACGCCAGCGACAGTGCCGTGCTGACGGCACCGAAGCTCGACGCCACCACCGAAACAGGCCCGTCCACCGCGGCGCGCAGGTCCAGGAGTTCGCCCGCGATGGTCATGTCCCTCGGCCGTCCGTCACTACGGCCGTGCCCGCGGAAGGAGAACCTCAGCACCGAGAATCCCGCCGCGGTGAGTCTCGACGCCAGCTCGGTGAACAGCCCGTTCTCGTCGAGATCCGCCGTGATGCCGTGGACGAGCACGACCGTCTCCGGGCCGCCGTCGTGCCGGACGCTGTCGAGCCGGAGCCCGTCGGACGTCGTGATCACAGGTACAGCACCGCCGTGAGCACCATGCCGCCCAAACCGACCAGCCAGGTGTACGGCAGCGTCGAGACCATCGCGCGTTCGGGGCGCACCCCGGCGTACTGCGACGCCCACACGGTCTGGGTGCTCGTGGGATCGGAGACGCTGAACACCTGGTTGTAGGACGCCATGAGCCCGACGACGGCCGGAAGCGGGTAGATGCCGCCGGTGACCAGCACACCCGCGACACCGGCGCCGAGCCCGAACACGTTGAGCGGGCCGCGGAACAGGCACAGCGGGACGAGCGCCGCGAAGACCACGACGAACCACACCGCGCCGGACGGGCTGATCGCCGCCACGATCGGCGTCAGCGCGCCCTTCGCACCGGGGAGCTTCACGGCGGCCAGCAGCATCCCGATCGCGACGAACAACACGATCGGCGGCGCCGCGACGTCGAACGCCTTGTACAGCGAGCGCAGGCCACGTCCGCTGAGCTCGCCCCATTTCGTCGTCGTCACCAGCGCGTAGATCACCCCGGCCAGCAGGGACGGCACGATCGGCACGGCGAACCCGAGGGCGAGGACGATCGGCAACAGCGGCGAAAGCAGCGCGTACCAAGGCGCGTCGCCGCGGCGGACGCGGGCCTTCGGCCGGTCCAGCTTCACCGCCCACGTGTGCCGGGCACCGCGCCGCGTCTGGATGAGCACGTAGGCGATGCCCACGACGAGCGCGAGCGGGAACAGCTTGATCATGATCGACTTCACGTCGGAGACCGGCGAGCCCAGCGCGTCGGACAGGAACTGCCACACGGCCAGTTCCAGCGGTGCTCCCGCCGAGATGCCCATCAGTACCGTGCCACCCGCGGCGACCGGGCTGACGCCCACGGCGATCATCGCGGGGATGCCGAC
Source organism: Amycolatopsis sp. NPDC057786 (assembly GCF_042797905.1). Taxonomy (NCBI): domain Bacteria; kingdom Bacillati; phylum Actinomycetota; class Actinomycetes; order Pseudonocardiales; family Pseudonocardiaceae; genus Amycolatopsis; species Amycolatopsis sp. NPDC057786. The sequence goes on along the minus strand of NZ_JBHVKW010000006.1, from coordinate 51,308 downwards.
GACGCCGGCGAGCATGGCCGCCGGAGCCGAGCCGGTGATGCTGCCGCACAGGATCGACACGGCGAACACGCCGAGCGCGACGACCGACGGCCGTTCCCCGCCGAACTCGACGATCTTGCGCACGAGGGTGCCGGCGATGCCGGTCTCGTCCATCAGCGTGCCGAGCCAGGAGCCGAGCAGGACGGCGATCATCGTGGACGCCAGCGTCGCCGAGCCGGTCTGGAGCACACCGGTCAGGATGCTGTCCTTCGCGCCCGTCAGCGGCGCTCCGGCGAGGACGGCGATCCCGAGCGCGAGCAGCACCAGCGCGAACGCCGTGGGCAGCACGCGGGTGAGCATGAGCACGACGCCCACCGCCATCAGGACAAGAATCGCGATTCCCATGGTCAGTTCCCTCCCGCGAGCGCGGTGGTGATGAGCAGCGGGCTGACGGCCAGACCGCTGCGGTGGTGGGCGAAGCGATGCGCGGCTATCTCCTCCGCGCCGGCGACGTGGCCGCGCAGGCGCAGCGGTCCGAGCCGGAACGCGGTATGCCCGAGCCGCCGGTTCAGCTCGCGCACGTCGAGCCGGTGGTGCGCGAGTTCGTGTGCCACCGCGGCCCGGCGCAAGGTTTCCCGGGTGACCGGCCATCCGCGCGCTCGTGCCAGTTTTTCGACCTGCTGCAAGGCGTCGGTGTACAAGATGACAGAGCCGCGCTGATGCTCGGCGATCAACAGCTCACCGTCGCTGACGCCGCCTTCGCGCTCCACGACCTGGATCTCGCCGGAATCGCTGCCGTCTGCCAACTCGTCGCCGTACGCCAGCGCGATCTCCGCCCAGGTGCGCAGTTGCCCGTCGGAACGGTTCTCGTGGGTGGGCGTCGCCCGCAGCAGGCCGACCGCCAGCTCGACGTCGTTCATCGGCGGTCCTGGAGAATCACGACGACCGGCTCGTCACTCGCGCGGGTCTTCAGCTCGGCTCCGGCGAGTGCGAGCAACTGGTCGCGGTCGAGCACGCCGGACAGGTCCGCGATCTTGGGCCCCACCAGCAACCACACCGCCGGAGCGCGGGAACCGCCGTCGCCGTAGCGGGTGTGCTGATCGGCGAGCGTGGCCAGCCGCGCTTGGGCGGCACCGGCGTCGGAGGTCTCGACGACGGCCCCGGCACCGTGCAACCGGATCACGCCTTCACCGTCGACGACCCGGACGTGCTGGACCGGTTTCGTGAACCGGCCGAACACTCCTCGCCGCCGGGCCGGCGCGGCGAACACACGGTGGTGTGCCGTGTTCGCGACGCGCGTCAACCGATCGGGGCCGACACCGATGCTGCGCGCGACGGCGGTTCCGACCGCCTCGTCGTCCACTGTGGACGAACGGTCCTTGGTGCGGAGCTCGGTCGCGCCGGTGGCCACCGCGCGCACCAGGTTGCGCTGCGGGTCGACCGTGACGTCGACCTCGACACCCGCCGGGTCGGCGCCCTGCGCGACGACGGCTGACTCGGCCTCGGTCCGCACGGCGAGGATGTCGGCGTTGGTGGGGCTGGGCACGATCCGCTCGACCGACTCCCGGACCAGTGCCAGCGCCGCGCCGAGCGGGCTGATCACTTCGGCGTGGGCGGCGATCCGCCAGTCGTGCCCGGAATCCTCGCCGAGGAACGGGGTGACCGCGGCCGCCCCGCCTCCGCCGCCGACCAGGGTCGGCCGGTCCAGCCGGTATTCCCGGATCAGCTCGTCGACGATCGCGCGCACCGGCTTGACCGCCTGGCGCAACACCGTCCGCGCGGCTTCTTCGGCCGAAACGCCCATCGCCGCGGCGAGCGGCGCCAGCGCCAGGCGCGCGGATTCCGCCTCCGAACGCGCGTAGGAATCGGCGGGCACGACGCCGAGCGCGTTGGCTGCACACGTCAGAGTGAGCGCGTACCGCTTGCCGTCGGCCGCGTCCAAGGCGACGTAATCGCTCGGATCGTCCGGCCGCGGGGAGACGGTGACCAGTTTCGCCCCCTCCAGCGCCGACGCGGGCGCGAAACACGCGTACGGCAGGCCCGCGATATGCGCGCTGCGTGGCCCGACGTCGGTCACGGCACGTCCGGAAAACCGGATCAGGGAACCGCCGCCGACGCCGATCGTGCGCACGTCGAGGGCGGGCAGGTACGTCTCGTGCCCGCCGAGATGGGCGTGCCGCACGAGCACCCGCCCGCGGCGGACCACGCTGATGTCGGTGGACGTGCCGCCGGTTTCGAGGAACAGCCCTTCGCTGAGCTTCTCCCCCATCAACGCTCCGGCGACTCCCGCGGCGGGCCCGGACAGCGCCGTCAGCAGCGGCCGCCGTCGCATCTCCGGCAACGACATGACGCCGCCGTCACCGCGCACCACCATCAACGGCGCGGTCACACCCGCCCGCCGCACACTCGACTCGACCAGATCGGCGGTCGACACCATGCGCGGCATGATCCCCGCGTTCAGCACCGCGGTGCGGGCCCGCTTCGTGAGGCCGTACAGGCCGGTGATCTCGTGCGTGGCCGTGGCGAGCACGTCCCGCTCCCGCGCGGCGGCCGCCACCGCCCGCTCCCCCTCGGGATCGTCCACACTGAACGGTTCGACGGCGACGATCACTTCCGCTCCCCGGCGGACCAGATCCTCGACGGCTTCGCCCGCGCCGGAGAGCTCACGCACGGGCGCGAACCGCACCGGGAGTTTCCGCCCCGGCGCCAGCTCCATTTTCGCGAAGGCCCCGAGCCGCCGCGTGGCGAAAGCGTCGAAACCAGTGCCCACCCCGGCGATCCCGACCGTCGCCACGTCGCCTTCCAGCAGTGCGTTGGTCGCCTGAGTGGTGCCGTGCGCGAGGAACGAGACGTCCTCCGCGCCGATGCCGATGTCGGCGCGGAGCTTTTCCAGTGCCTCGAGAATCCCGTGCGCGACGCCGTCTTCGTGGTCGTGGCTGGTCGGGACCTTGACCTGGCCGAGCAGGGCGAACGTGCGGGCGTCGACGGCGACCGCGTCGGTGAACGTGCCACCGACGTCGATGCCGACGCGTACCGGAGTGGGTTGGGACGTCATCGTCCACCTCCTGGGGGAATGGGTCAGTAACCGCGGACCTCTGGCCAGCGCCGCTCGACGCCGGCGCGGTCCAGCAGCCGGGCGAACTCCTCGAACCGCGCCGGGTCCTCGCGGACGGCGTGCGGCTCGCCGCCTCCGCGCACCGCGAATCCGGCGAGGTGACCGGCGACCTCGCCGACGTTCCACTCCACGGGGTGCAGCCGGTGACAGCCGTTGGTGATGTGGGTCGTGCCGATGTTCTTGCCCGCCGGCAGCAGGTTCCGCATCCGCTGGGGCAGCAGCGCGCCGAGGGGCAGCTCGAACGGGACGCTCGGGACGTCGACGTAGGTGTCGCCCGCCGTCGAGGGATGCAGATCGATCCGGTAGCTGCCGACGCCGACGGAGTCTTCGCGGCGCTTGCGCCCGGTCGGCCCGAGCACGTCGAGCGAAACGTCCTGTTCGACGATCGTCGTGACGGCCCGGATCCGCCGTGCTTCGCGCACATAGGCGGATTTGGCCAGCCCGTCGTCCGTGTCGACGACGTCCCGGCGCAGCTTCAGGCCGGGGAAGCCGGTGCCGCCGTCGAGCCGCGGCGCCTCCGTCTGCAACCAGTACAGCACCGACAACGAGAGCTGTTTGGCCTCGTGATGGGCCAGCGCGACGTCTTCGGCCGTGCTCACGCCGTCGATCTCCACGGCGGGCCGCAGCCAGTAGTCGTTGAGTGGCCAGTTCACCAGCGTGATGTCGGAGTCGAAGGCGCCCGGCCGGTGCAGCTTGCGCGCGAGGATCCGGCGGAAGCCCCACAGTTCCTTGTCCCCGGCGTCTGCGCTCTGGTCCGCGCTCACCGCCAGCGGATCGGTGTCCGGGTTCGGATCGAAGGTGCGGCCGACCGGCGCGAGCGAACGCGGATCCGGCGCGAGGAAACCGAGCAGCGGGCCGGGCCAGAAGTCCGGCTGGTACTCGCGCCAGAAGCCGTACAGCTCCGGCCGGTCGATCGTGTGGTCCTCACCCGCGTGATGCGACAGCGCGAAGCAGTAGGTGATCCCCTGGAGGTTGCCGGGGTCCGCGTGCTCGGGGGCGTGTGGTTCGCCGTGGTCGGACTGGGCCTCGGCGCCGATCGCGAATTCGGTGCCGGTCAACGGCAGGAGATCACCATTCTCGGTCGCGTCGAGCACGTACTGGGCACGCACGGTGGTGTGCTCGCCGCCGGGGCCTTCGAAGGTGACTGCGTCGACCCGGTCACCGCTCACCTCCGCCGCGACCGGCCGGTGACGAAGCAGCACGGTGAGCCGTCCAGCGGCCCGATGCGGCGCCAGCATGGCCTCCAGCACGGCGAGCGCCACACGCGGCTCGTGACACAGCTTGCTCACCCGGCCCGCGCCCGGGTTGAGGTCGGTCAGCGCCGCCGCTTCGGCGCGCAGCGGGTAGTTCCGCCGGTAGTAGTCACGCACACCCTCACGGAAGGCGCGATACGTCGCCGTGCCACCGAAGCGCTCGATCCACGGGTTCTCGTCCGGAGGAACCGCCTGTGCGGTGAACTGACCGCCGAGCCAGTCGGTTTCCTCGGTCAGCACGACGTGATGCCCCGCCGAGGCCGCGGCGAGCGCGGCGGCGACGCCGCCCACCCCGCCGCCCGCGACGAGGATCTCGGTGCCGAGTTCTTTCATGTTCCGTCCTATCGGGATCGTGGTGGGCCGACCTGCGCGCCGTCCACCTGTGGGCACCGCAGCAGCTGCTGCGACGCGGTCGTCTTTTCGGTCACGAGGTCGACCAGCAGCCGCACCGCGCGTCTGCCCATCTCCCGCATGGGGACCTCGAAACCGCTCACCCCGGGCGGGCCGCCGAGCACCGCGAGCGAGAGATCGTCCGGAGTGGACAGTCCGGCGGTGTCGACGGCGCGCCGGACCGCGCGGTACGCCGTACCGGTGTCGGTTCCCTCCACCACCACGGCGGTGACGCCGTCGGCGATCCAGCCCCGCACGGTCGTCGCGGTGACCTCCGTGCCCTGCAACCGGACGACGCCGGTCCGCGGGGCCGCCCGAAGCACACCGCGCTGCCGGTCTTCCGACGACGGTGCCTCGTCCACCTCGCGCACATACCGGATTTCGCGGTGACCGAGATCGAGCAGGCGCCGCAGCACCAGCGCGGACGCCGTCACGTAATCGGCGCCGACGTAAGGGATCCGGCCGCCGAGCTCCGGGCGCCGTCCGATGTAGACCAACGGGAAACCGTCGTCGACGAGCCGGGACACCGGGCCTTCCGGGACGTGCCTGCCGAAGAACAGGCAGCCGTCGGCCAGCCGGGTGCGGCGGATCGCCGCCTCCTGCCGGGCGCCCGGCCCGCTGGTACCGGTGAACAGGATGAGGTCCTGGCCGAGTTTGGCCGCCTGTTCCTCCACCCCGGACAGGATCGGGTGATAGGTGTCCGCCTCGTCGGTCGGGAAGGCGCTGCGGAAGGTGTAGAGGCCGAGCAGATTCGATCGCGACCGTGCGAGCCGGGTCGCGACCGGATGCGGCACGTAACCGAGGTCCTGCGCCACTTCCATCACCCGCTGCCGGGTCGACTCGGCCATCCGCACGGAGCGGTTTCCGCCCAGCACCACGGAGACGGTCGCCTGCGACACCCCGGCGATGCGGGCGATGTCCGCCTGCCGCGGCGGACGGCGTCCTGCTGCCATTCCGGCTCCTCGATGTGGGCTAATGCGGTTTAGCCGAGCATCTGTGCAGGATTCCGCGAAATCAAGGAAACCGGCCCATCCTGTCCGGTACCTCCGCTGAGCAGGACTAATACGTATTAGCTGCTTGACGGTGCCCACGTGCTGTCCGAATGGTTGGACGAAGCACGTCAACGCCGACGAAAGGGAGTGTCCGCATGACCGAGCTGTCCCGACGCGCGGCTCTGCGCGGAGCCGCCGGAGTAGGCCTCGGCCTCGCCGCGATACCCGTCCTGGGTGCCGGGTCCGCGTCCGCCGCACCGGCCGGATTCCCGGAGTACCGGTTCCTGCGCACCGCGTTCGACAAGAGCAAACTGAAGTACAACCCGACCGGCGAACTGATCTTCCCGTGCATCCGCGGTGTCGCGGGCCGGGTCGCGAACCCGTTGGGCCGCTACTACCTGTACTACGCGCCGCACGACGCTCCCGGCGGCATCTGTCTCTCCTATGCCGACAGCCTCGAAGGCCCCTTCACCGAGTACGCGAACAACCCGATCGTCACAAGGACCTGGAAACCGCACTACGACGTCTCGCACGTCTCGTCGTCGCACGTGCTGTGGAACGAGGACGCGCGCGAACTGTGGCTGTACTTCCACGGCGAGAACACCACGACCCGGCTCGCCCGGTCCAAGGACGGGATCCACTTCACCTACGACAAGGTCGTGCTCTCCACCTCGATGCTGCCCGCCGGCACCACCGAGACCTCCTACGCGCGGGTGTTCCGGCACAGCCTGCCGTCACGCGGCGCGAAGTACGTGATGGTCTTCATGGTCAACGACAGGAGCAACCATCGCGCGATCGGCTGGGGCTGGTCCGCCGACGGACGGAACTGGACGTTCTCGCAGACCCCGCTGATCCGCCCCGAAGAGGTCGGTGCAAGCAACATCGCCGCCCCGACCGTCGTCCGGCGCGGCACGTCGACGTACGTGATCTACCACGAGAACATCGAAGCCGGCGGCAACATGCTCATCACCGAGGTCGGCAACGACTTCAGCAAGCGCAAACACCTCGGCGTCTTCCACGCCCCGATGCCGGGCGCACCGGACAACGGGCGTTGCGCGGCGCCGTCCTTCGGGACCATGGACGGCAAGGAGTACATGTTCTACGAGGCCGGGGCTCGCCTGGAGGGCTCGATCGCGATCGCCCGCGCGGTCTGACTTTCACCGCCGACAGACCAGCGGCTGCCGTGATCCCGAAGAGCGTTGTCATCTGCTGGCGGGCACCCGGACCACGAGCGGGCCCGTCATGAATCCGCCATTGGGCGTGATGACGTGGACGCCCGCCGGGTCGGCGACGATGATTCTCCGTCCCATGTCACCGGCGAACCACCGCAGGAACCGCCAGCAGTTCGGGCAGATGTTCTGGTTGACCGCGAAGGGTCCACCCCACTGGACGACCATCTTCTTCTCGGCGTGATACGGCAGTGTGCCATCCCGCGGGTTGAGGAGCCCCGCCTGGCGCATCAGTTCGAGGATGGATTGGATCATCGGTGAACTCATCCGATCCTGGTTGCTCCGGGTGCGAGGTCCGCCGCGCGAGACCGCCGTGACCATGGAGCCCGCCGGCACGGCCCCCACTTCGAGCTGCAATGTGACCGCGATGTCCAGAAGTCTGTCCAGCTCTGGATCGGATCGGCGGGCCGCTTCCAGCGGTGACGTGTCAGTGGCCGGCTCGGTGACCGGTGCGCCGCCACCGGTTCCCGGAGCCTGAACGGGCCCCGCCGGGCCGGAGTGCGGCGCGATAACGGACCGCACCGGCACCGGGTCGACGATGCGCACAGTGGACGTGGCACCAGGCGCTTGAGCGGAAGGAGGAGACTGGGCAGGCCGCGTTTGGGCGGATGTGCGGATCGTTTGATAGCCCTGAACGGCGTCGTAGACGAGCAGCCCGATGATCACCCCGTCCAGGAACCAGCCAACGGGGTTCCATTCGTCCGCCAGGGCCACGGCGGTAAGCCCGGCCAGGAGTCGGCGCGAGACGATCCGCTCGCCGACCTGAACGACGACTTCCTCCGCGGCCCGTTCTGCCACAACGCGCTCCGCCTGGGATGCCGCCACGTCCATGGCGGCACGTTCCGCGGCCCGAGTGGCGGCTCCGTTGATGGGAGGCAGTTCGAACACTTCAGGCGGCATACCCTCCAACGGTATGGCCGGCGGTTCCAGCGTCGGCGGCGGAGCGCCGGCCAGCGACTGGAGAGACTGCCGTTGGACGGTGACATCCCCGACATGGATTCGCTGGACCAGCGCTCCCACGGCTTGATTTCCCGCCAACTGCTGCAACTTCACCATCGACAGCGCCGCCCGACCAGACGTGGCCGGTGACCGGGTACACCCAGGATCGGTGCCGCCGCGGCCACGCCTTTCCCGAACGAACTCCATACACGCCAGTTTCACCTCTCGGCACCCGCCACAACGTGAAGCCGACCCCTTTGGGCGAGAGGTCTCGCCTTCGCGGGCAAGTCCTGCGACTGATCACGGACTTCCGAGCAACGCCGCGACCGCCTCGCGCGCCTGCCGGGCAGGCGCCTGGTCGCCGCTGATCCCGGCCGTCACGATGGCCCCTTCGGCGAGCAGGTAGACCTGTTCGGTCACCGGCAGTCCTGTCGCCCGCACCCAGGTGTCGATCTGGTCGTGGAACGCTTGTTTGTGCGCCCGCACCTCGGCCAATACCGCCTCGGACGACGCACCGAGTTCGCCGTGGGCGTTGATCCAGGCGCAGCCGCGGAAACCCGGTTCGGCGAACCACCCCGCGAGCCAGTCGAAGACGGAGAGCACCCGCTCACGAGGATCCGCGACCCGGTCGACGTGGGCGGCCAGGCTGTCCCGCCAGCGCCGGTCACGACGTTTGAGCATCGCCACCACGAGATCTTCCTTGGCTTCGAAGAACCGGTAGATCCGCTTGAGCGAGAGGCCGGACGCCGCGCGGACCTGGTCCATGCCGACCGCCTGGATGCCGTTCTCGTAGAAGAGTTTCTCAGCGGCGTCGAGCAGGGCTTCGCGATCGACGCGGTTCTGCTCATCGGTGACGGCGGCCGGCATCGGGTCTCCCTTGACGTTGAGAACGATCGTTCCCTATCGTAGGCGTCAGATGTGGAGAACGCGCGTTCTCAACCTGAGGAGGTCCGATGATGACGGAAGATCGCCCGCCATACCCGCCGTTCACCCGCGAGACGGCACTACGGAAAGTCCAAGCGGCAGAGGACGCCTGGAACACCCGGGACCCCCGCAAGGTGGCGTCGGCGTACACGCCGGACTCGGTGTGGCGGAACCGGGAGACCTTCGTCCGCGGCCGCGACGAGATCGTCACGTTCTTGACCGGGAAATGGGAACGGGAGCTCGATTACGCGCTGCGCAAGAACCTTTGGGCGTTCACCGAGAACCGGATCGCCGTCCGGTTCCAGTACGAATGGCACGACCGGGCCGGACAGTCGTGGCGCAGCTATGGCAACGAACTGTGGGAGTTCGACGAGCACGGTCTCATGAGCCGTCGCGAGGCGAGCATCAACGACGTCGCCATCTCCGAGACCGAGCGGCGCATTCGTGGCCCGCGCCCGAAGGAGGAACACGGCGCCGACTTCCCACTTCGGTGAACCCGCGATCAGTCCACGATCGCGGAGATCTCCCACAAGCCCAAGGACTTGTCGGCGTAGGCGCCGTCCTCCTCGGTGCACCCCTCGACCAGCACGGCCAGCGGCTCCGGGAACGCGAACGGCTCCCGGCACAGGTTCAGCGGCCGCCAGTCGCCGGTCACGATGTCGGCGTTGGTCCGCAGTTCGGTGAAAGTCGTGGTCAGCAGGTAGCGGGAACCGCTCCGCCGCAGGTTGCGCAAGGCTCGCCGGATATCGGCGAAACTCAGATGGACCAGGCAATCCCGGCACAGCACGAGATCGGCCGACGGCAACGGATCGCCGGTCAGATCGAGCACCCGGAACTCGTGGACCGGATCGCCCCGGAACCGTTCGGCGTTCATCTCGATCAGATCGGGAACGATGTCGGCGCCGATGTACCGATCGAGATCAAGACCCACTTCACTGAGCCAGCCGTAGTCGCCGCACGGCACGTCGAGCAGGGTGCGCACCCCGAAACCAGCGAGGAGGGCGGGCAACCGGTCGCTCAGTTCCCGCGTCTGAACCGACTCCGAACCGGGCCCGGAGACCGAGGAGGAACTCCACAAGCGGGAGCGGAAGATGTAGGTGAAACGATCCTGGGTCCCCATGCTTTCCAGCTCTTCGGCGACCCGCCGGAAGTTGCGCTGCGCCGTGGTGATCGGTCGTTCGTCCACTCCGGCATCGTAACGTCGTGAGTGGCGGAGGACGGCTTAATGCAGAGGTCCCCTGCCCCCGGCTTCACGCCTTCCCGAGTACTGAAGGCCCGACACCGGCGATGTCACGTGATCCAGCGGACGACACGCGTGTCTGGATGGACGACACGACCGCGGTGGCCCCAGACGAGTGCGACCACTCGTTCAGAGCAGTCACTCGCTGTTGGTAAGCCGAGCGAGGCGACTACGGGTGAGCACCCGCCTGATCGGGTGAACGCACCGTGAGCGCGACTGCTCGAATCTCGTCGAGCTTGGGCGAAGTTCGACCGTACTCGACAGTTGCGATCAGCATTTCGCACAATGCGAAAACAGCTTGCGCGAACGCGCCAACGACGGCCTCCACCTGCGGACTTCGCTGGCGCCGAACTTCTGGCGATGGCCTGGCCCAACCCCGGGAAGGCAAGATGTCGGGCTGCGGGGACCTCTCGGCGGCACTGGGCCATTCGGCCCCACCCACTACTTTTAGTAGTTTTCGGAGTCACCCAGACCGTTGAGCGACGCAGGCATACCGTTCAGCGCGACACACGCAGTACTACTGAACGGTCACAGTCTGCTTTCGCCAAGATGTCCTCAGCCGCACCGGTCAAGAACCGGTAACGCACGCGTGGCCCCCTGCTGTCACAGGAGGCCACGCGGATGTCCATTCGCCCGCTCGCTAGAACAAGGACAGGACGGTCGTGACCATACAGCCTGACAACACGAAGACACCAGACAACGAGCCGCCCCAACGGGTCAAGGTCGTCATCGAACACGCCGAAAAACCGGTTCGGCGTGTCGCGACGTCCGCGGAAATGATCCGTAAGGCGCGGCCGCTCCTGAGGACACCGGGACGCCATCGCAAAGAGCAGACGCGCGACAGCTGGCTCTGCCTGGCGATGGCGGTCCTCGCCGGCTGGGCCCCGACGCTGCGGATGTGCCTGCTGCTGACAATCGGCGGCGGAATCGTCGTCGGCGTCGTCAGGATCAGCACTCCCCAGATCGGGCTGTCGGCAGGGACCACTGTCGGCCTCCTGACCCTCTTCTGCGCCTGGATTGTCAAGGCCCGTCAAGGAAAACAGCGGCGAGAGCCGAGTCTGTAACCGCATCGCGCCCCGTGTCCGTCACCTCGCGGGCACGGGGCGCCCAGGTAATGTCGGAAAATCTCCCCGGCCGCGCGGCGACTTCCGGTTGAATGATCGCGAAGTCCCGACATGTGAGGAGATCTCGTGCGGAGAGCTAGAAGACTGGGGGCCCTGGCCGTTTCGGTGCTGGCAGCGACCACAGCACTGGGCAGCCCGGCGTCGGCCGACACCGTGCAGTCGTTCCACACCTCGCTCGATCCCGCTTCGGTGCGGGAGTCGATGCGCTATCTGGTCGAGAACTACGGAGTGAGCGAGCAGGAGGCGTTGCGGCGCCTGGAACTGCAGACCGACAGCCTCAAACTGGACGAGCTGCTGCGTCGCGACCGCGGCGCCGAGTACGGCGGCATGTGGCTCGACCAGGACAAGGGGCAACTGGTCGTGGCGATGACCGAGCCCTCGGCTGCCGAGCCGTATCTGAAGGCGATGCCCGCCCGTTCGGCTGTTCGCACGCAACAGGTCCAGCATTCGTTGCAGCAGCTCACGGCGGCGAAGGAGCGCGTCGCGGCCAAGGTCGGCGCCGGCCCCGACGCGGTGTACTTGCCTTCGGTGAGCGAGTCCGAAAACCGTGTCGTGCTTTGGGAACGCGGCTGGGTGGCGCAGGAGAAGGCGGCCGTGCGCGCCGCGGCCGCCGAGACGAACGTCGCGCACCAGGCCGCGGCGGCGGAATCCGGCATGGTCGTGTCCCGCGTGCTGAAGAATCCGAACGCGTTGTCCACGGCGAACGTGGATCTGGGTTTCTGCCACCCGCTCTACTGCACGAACTACGGCCCGATGCGCGGCGGAATCCGGCTGGACATGAAGCGGGACAACGGCACGTGGGGCGGTTGCACCAGCGGCTTCAACCTGCGGTCCACCGGTGGCGGATTCCCCGGCAAGGGCTGGGTGCTCACCGCCGGCCACTGCATGCGGACCAAGACCAACAACACGCCGACGCAGCACAACGCCAACGACGTGTTGCAGCAGCACGGCATCGAGAAGAGCTCGTACCCGTACGACTACGCGGCCCTGCCGTACGTGAACGACGCGGCGTCGACGCAGTGGCTCGAAGGCCAGACCGGCCGCAACCGCGTGCTGAAGTACTGCCGTAACGGCGGTATGGACAGCAACGGTGACACGCCGTGCGGCGCACAGGCCACCTCGGTCGACGAGTACATCACCAGTGCCCGCAAGCTGGCCGACATCAAGGCCGGGTATGTCGTCTGCGCCACCGGAACGGCGTCGAGCGCGGTGAACTACCCCGACTCCGTCGACAGCGGAGCGGGTGCCGGCTACCTCGTCGGGACCCGTTGCGGTCGCGTTCTCTCCACGGACGTCGGGATCAACACCGACCTCTGCGCCCGTCCGGGTGACAGCGGCGGGCCGCTGTTCAGCCAGGCCGATCACGCGGCGCTCGGCATCCTGGTCGGCAACCAGCAGTCCCGGTCGGGCCCCTGCCAGGCCGGTGAGCTGAACAACTACGCGCCGATAGAGACGATCACCACCGATCTCAGCGAGCGGATCGCCAGTCAGGGCTCCACGTTCGCGGTGATCACGACTCCGAACGGCTGACCACAACTACGTGAAGGCCCCCTTCATCGCGTGAAGGGGGCCTTCATCTGCTCTCACCTGGTCAGCAGAGGACCTTCGTACCGCAGCGCGTCGCCCTCGCCGTACACCCGGACCGTCAGCTCCGGCGGCTCCCACGGGGCGAACACTTCGTCGATCGTCCGGGGCACCGGACCCAGGTCCACGTCGACGGCGAAGGTGTGCGCCACGATCGCGGCCTGGACGACGTCGCCGTCCGCGTCGGCCACCTCCAGCCGGGTCACCCCGGTGTCGATCGCTCCGAGCACGCCCGGCCGCGCACTCCACACCGCGAACCCGCGCTCGCCGGTGTCGCTTCCGTATCCGGTGCTCATGATGTTGAACAGTGCGCGCTCTCCCTCTCGGAAGACGCACTCCGCCTCGACACCCGAATCGTGGTAGGCCAGCATCCGCCCGTCCGCGGTGCTCGTCCCGATGCGGGCTCCGGTATGCCACCCCGCGTGGGACACCGCCTCCGTCGATCCCGTGATCTCCGCGGACCGGTAAAGCTCACAGAGGTCCGTCAACTCCGCTATCCATCGCGTGGTCTCTTCGTCACTTGCTGGGGCCACTACGCGTGTGCCCTCCTCCCTGACTGTCCACAATGGTCATCGTCGAGGCTGGCACACCCGGAGGTCGATCGCATCGGGGTTCTCCCGGAGATCGACCCGGCCAGCTGCACGGTTCGGTGCAACCGACGCGGGCGGCTAGGCCGAGCAGAGCAATCTCGCGGGTATCCCGTCATGGGTGTTTCGGTCACCCGTCGGAGTGTCGTGACCCTCCGACGCAGAGAGGTGCGGCCGATGACCGCGCAGCGCACGATCACGGACGAGATCGGCGAAATCGGTGCCTGGCTGATGGGCGAGTTCAGTGGCCGCGTACCCGCGGCCGTGATCAGCCGGGTGCTCAACGCGAGCAAACGCGACCTAGAAGGCCGCATCGACCCCGAAGAGCTGGGCGAGATGTTCTACGCCCTCTGCCGGTTCCGCCTTCAGCGGATCGTGGCCGCGGACGAGCGGATCACCGTCAGGATCCCCGACGCTCGGCTTTCGTAACCCTGTGCCCCTATCGAGCGGCGACGTCACGCAGAGTGTGCGAAGGTGACGGCATGGCCGCTTCGCGCAGACGATTCCCCGTGTCCTGGACCACCGTCATGCCGGTCCTCGCCATAGTCGTGCTGGCGCTGAGCTGGGGCCGTGACCTGGGCCCGGTGCCCGTGGCCATCGTCGCGCTAGCGCTCGGCGGGACGGTGCTGGCCGCGGTGCACCACGCCGAGGTGGTCGCGCACCGCGTCGGGGAACCCTTCGGCTCGCTGGTGCTGGCGATCGCGGTCACGGTCATCGAAGTAGCGCTGATCGTGACGATGATGTCCTCCGGTGGCCCCGAGGCCGGGACCCTCGCCCGCGACACCGTGTTCGCCGCGGTCATGATCACGATGAACGGCATCGCCGGCATTTCGCTCATGGTCGGCGCTCGCCGCACCGGCGAGACGCATTTCAACCCGGAGGGCAGCGGCGGTGCGCTCGCCACCGTGGCGACGCTCGCCACCGTCAGCCTCGTGCTGCCGACCTTCACCACCAGCACTCCCGGCCCGGCCTTCAACGGCACGCAGCTGACCTTCGCCGCTGTCGCCTCACTGCTGCTCTACGGGCTTTTCGTGCTCACGCAGACCGTGCGCCACCGTGACTTCTTCCTGCCCGTGGACAGCGAGGGCTCCGTCAAGGAGGAGGAACACGCCGAACCGCCGACCGGCAAAGCCGCCCTGGCCAGCCTGGGGCTGCTGCTGGTCGCGCTGGTCGCCGTCGTCGGCCTGGCGAAGGTCGAATCGCCCGCGATCGAAGCGGGAGTCCGCGCCGCGGGCTTCCCGCAGTCGTTCGTCGGCGTCGTGATCGCCATGCTGGTCCTGCTGCCCGAGACCCTGGCCGCGTCCCGTGCCGCGCGGCGCGACCGGATGCAGACCAGTCTGAACCTGGCCTACGGTTCGGCGATCGCGAGCATCGGACTCACCATCCCGACCATCGCACTGGCGTCGATCTGGCTGGACGGGCCGTTGATGCTGGGCCTCGGCGCCACGCATATCGTGCTGCTGGCGCTGACGATCGCGGTCAGCGTGCTCACCGTCGTCCCCGGCCGGGCGACGCGGCTGCAGGGCGGAGTGCACCTGGTCCTGCTGGCCGCCTTCCTGGTGCTCGCCATCAACCCGTGACACGAGTCCTCTTCGGACGATGTTCTGTCGGTGGTCCCCGGTAATCTCTGCCCTGTGAACGCTCGGGACCGCATCCAAGAACTCGCCGATCAGATCGTCGTCCTTCGCGACGCCTACTACCGTGGCTCGCCGAAGGTCGCCGACGCCGACTACGACGCGATCGAGGACGAATTGCGCGGGCTCGTCGAGGCGAACCCCGAGCTGGCCCCGGATCCGAACCCGCTCGAGCAGGTCGGCGCGCCCGCCATCCTGCACGCGCCCATCCGCCACTCGCGCCCGATGTTGTCGCTGGAGAAGGCGACCAAACCCGAGCAGGTCGCGGCGTTCTTCACCCGGTTCCCCGGGCAGCCGGTGGTCGTCATGCCGAAGCTCGACGGCCTGTCGCTGGCGCTGGTCTACGAGAACGGGCGGCTCGCCAGGGCGGTCACCCGCGGCGACGGAACCACGGGCGACGACGTGACCATGCTGGTCCGGGCGCTGACCGACGGCGTCCCGGACACCGTCGACGCCCCCGGCCGGGTCGAGGTCCGCGGTGAGGCGGTCATGCTGCGCTCCACCTTCGCCGCCTACAACAAGGTCCACCCGGACAAACCGCTGATCAACCCGCGCAACGCCGCCGCGGGCACCCTGCGCGCCAAGGATCCGGCCACCGTCGCCGAACGGCGTCTCCAGTTCTTCGCTTTCGACCTCTCCACCGAGCCCGAAAGCGCGGAAACCGACCTCGACGGCGCGCTCCGGACGCTCGGGTTCGCCGCCGCCGACATGCGCCACTGCGAGGACGCCGAGGCGGCACAGGCGGTCATCACGACCATCGAGCAGCAGCGCAACGAGCTCGACTACGACCTCGACGGTGCCGTGTTGCGCCTGGCGGATCGCGACGCCTACGCCGCCGCAGGCACCAGGTCCAGTTCACCGCGCGGCGCGCTGGCGTTCAAGTTCGCCGCCGAGGAGAAGACCACCGTGCTCGCCGATGTCGTCTGGGACGTCGGCAAGACCGGCAAGATCGCGCCCGTCGCGTGGCTGGAGCCGGTGTTCGTCGGCGGAACCACCGTCACCAGGGCGACGCTGGCCAACCAGGAGGTCATCAAGGCCCGCGGCATCAAGATCGGCGACACCGTGCTGGTGCGCCGCGCGGGCGACGTGATCCCCTTCGTGGCGGGCGTTCTCGACGCCGCCAAACGCACCGGCGAGGAGCGGGAGATCGTGCCGCCCTCGGTGTGCCCGTCGTGCGAAGAGCCGTTGACCGAACAGGGAAACAGCCGGGAACTGTTCTGCACCAACGTCGCCTGCCCCGCGCAGACCGTCCGGCGGCTGATCCATTGGGCGTCTCGCGCGGCCGCGGACATCGACGCGATCGGCGGGGTCTGGATCGAGCGGCTCGCCGAGGCCGGGATCCTCGAACACCCGTCGGACTTCTACCGGCTCACCAAGGACAAGCTGCTGGAGTTCGACCGCATCGGCGAAATCTCCGCCACCCGCATGATCGAGTCGATCGACGCGAGCCGGGCCGTCGGCCTGCGGCGGGCGCTGATCGGGCTCGCGATCCCGATGGCTTCCGAGGGCACGGCCGCGCGACTGTGCCGGGCGGGGTTCGGTTCGCTGGAAGCCGTCGCCGACGCCGGCGTGGAAGGCCTCGTCGCCGTGGAGGACATCGGCCCGAAGGTCGCCGCTTCCCTGATCGAGCACCTCACCCGGCTTCGCCCCGAGCTCGAGCGGCTGCGCGAAGCCGGGGTCTCGCTGGACGTACGCGAAGAAGACCTCCCGCCGGTCGTCGCGGCAGGCGCGCCGTTGGAAGGCAAGACGGTCGTGGTCACCGGCTCGATCAGCGACCCCCGCTCCGGCGAGAAGGTGCCGCGCCCGACCTTCCAGCGGCTGTGCGAAAGGGCGGGCGCGACCATCGCCTCTTCGGTCTCGGCGAACACGGACATGCTGATAACCGGCGCCGACGTCGGAGCGAGCAAGCTCACCAAGGCCGAAAAACTCGAAGTCGAGGTCGTGGACCAAGGCGTGATCTGGGGCCAGCTGATCGAGGCGGGCGTCGTCTAGCCTCCTTCCGCGTTTAGTCCTCTGAATGCGGAAGTTCGTGTCGCGAACTACCGCATCCAGAAGACTAATTGCCGGGCTTCGTGCGGTACCGCGGACTCGTCGAGTGCCATTCGAAGCCGCCGCCCATCCACCCGCGCAACCCGCGTAAGAACCGTTGCAGCTCAATGGAAGGAACGGCGCTCAGCTTTTCGTGCGCCGACTGGAAGTCCCGGACGACGTCGTTGTGCAGTTCGACGGTGATCGCCGTGGCTTCTTCGATCGAGCATTTCCGGTCGTCGGCGATCAGCAGGACCGCGTTGCAGGGCGGCGACTCGTCCTCCAGATCCTTGGTGACCGAGTGCACGTCGTTGACGAGTACGGCCGCCGTCCCCGCCTGGATCGCCGCCGCCCGCACCTGCGGGTCGTAGTACAGGTTCGAGGTCAGTTCGTAACCACCGAGGACGTCGATCAACGTCATCGAGGTGTAGAAGCTGTCGTGTTGCCGTGCCGCGAGGTATTCCCACGCCGGCGGGTATTTCCCGCTGTGCCGCCACGCGGCGTAGGCGGTCCAGCTCACGAACATCGCGAAGGTCGAGTAGCAGACCCGCTGGACCTGCGCGGCGGTCCCGGATCTCCGCAAGAAGTCCGTCGCCGAGCCCAGCGCCACCAGTACCCGGTCGTTCCGCAGGGTTTCATCGAGGTCGCGGCTGAATTCGCCCAGCGACGGCACCGGGTCCATGGCGGCCATCGCCAGCGCGAGCTTCGGCGGCAACTCGGCGGGCACGGCGCCGAGGGAGGTGTCGTCGGCGTAGAGGTCGTCGGCCGCCCACCAGGCGGCGTTGAGCCGCGCGGAGATCAGGAGCCGGTCCGGATCCTCACAGTCCGGGTGGGCGAGCATGACGAGCCTGCCGAATCCCGCCTTCCCGATCTGCTCGCACTCCTCCTCGTCGAACCCGCACTCCCCCGCCCACAGGACGAGCCGCCGGTCGACCTCCAGTGCGAGTGGATCGTTGATCCGTTCGGTGACGGGGCAGTACAACGGCGGTGACGACCCGTCGCCCCACGGCCGGTAGGCGTACGCCGGGTCGAGAGCGGGTTCCTCAGGCGGCAGAGTCTCCTGAGGAACAGCGGTCAGCCGGGCCGCCAGCCGGGCGGCCGACGTGCCCAGCCCGCTCGGACCGGCCAGCAGTGTGGCGAGCGCACCCTGTTCGGTCATCGTTCGCTCCGATGGTCTCGCGGGATCAGACGCGGTCCGCGGCGATCAGCAGGTAGTGGAAGCTGCCTTCGCGATAGGCGTCCAGGAACGGTCCCTCGATCCCGGTCGCCACCGACGACTTCGCCCGCAGCTCCCAGTACGGGATAGTGTCCGGGGTCAGGTCCACCACCGAGATCGGCACCAGGTCGTTCGCCGTCATGGCCTTGAAGTACTCACTGCGCGGGTGGATGTTGCAGGTGTAGTGCTGGTCGATCTGCGCGACGGCCTTGGACCGGCCACCGGTCACGTCGTTGTAGCACCCGGTGATGGTGACGTACCGCCCGCCGAACTCCAGCTGCCGCGCGTGCTCGGCGAACAGTTCGTGGAGGTCGACGTACATCGTGCTTTCGTTGTTCCAGATCGCCTTCCGCGAGCCGGTTTCGAAACCGGTGTCGAGCATGTTGCGGAAGTGGTAGCGCACCCGGTCGGCGACGCCCCTGATGTCCGCCTGATGGTTGGCGAACTCGACCTGCTTCTCCGAGATCGAGATGCCGTCGACATGGCAGCCGAAGCGCGCGTTGGCCATGATGCTGGTCCCGCCGCGGCCACAACCGGCGTCGAGGAGGCGGTCGTCCGGTTTGACGTCGCCGAGGTGATCGAGCAGAACGTCCGCCTGAGCGGTCTCCAGTCGGTGCATTTCGGCGATGATCCGCTCGTCGCGGGTGTTCTCGGGGCCTTCCAGCACCGACCAGTCGACTTCGCCGATTCCGTAGTGGTGGTGGTAGAGCCCGTCCACATCGCCCAGACGCAGGTTGACCGGATCCTTCTCCTTGTTCCAGTACGACGCCACCGACTTCTGGTACTCGGTGCGCAACACCTTGGCAGGAGCGGGAGTACGGGCGATGGTCACGTGCGTGGTCCTTTCTGGAGCGTTGTTGTTCGTTGTGGTGGCGGGGCGAGGGGTCACCGCGCGACCTCGACGTTCTCCAGGACACCGAGCGCGTCCGGAACGAGCACGGCGGCCGAGTAGTAGGTGCTGACCAGGTAGGTGGCGACGGCCTGGTCGGAGATGCCGTCGAAGCGCACGTTCAGGCCCGGCTCGTACTCGTCGGGCAGGCCGGTCTGGTGCAGCCCGATCACGCCGTTGTCCTCGACACCGGTCCGCATGGCGAGGATCGCGGAAGTGCCGCTGTCGGTGATCGGGATCTTGTCGCAGGGCAGGAGCGGCACGCCGCGCCACGCGCCGACCACCTTGCCGTCGACCGTGGTGCCCTCCGGATACAGGCCGCGGCGCGTGCATTCCCTGCCGAACGCGGCGATCGCCTTCGGATGGGCGAGGAAGAACTTCGTCTTGCGGCGACGGCTGACGAGTTCGTCCATGTCGTCGGGTGTCGGCGGACCCGACCTGGTCTGGAAACGCGACTTGAGGTCGGCGTTGTGCAGCAGCCCGAACTCGCGGTTGTTGATCAGGTCGTACTCCTGCCGCTCCCGCAGTGCCGCCACGGTCAGCCGAAGTTGCTCGTCGAACTGGTCCATCGGCCCGTTGTAGAGATCGGTGACCCGCGTGTGCACCCGCAGGGCCGTCTGCGCGACGGCGAGATCGTATTCGCGCGGCGAGATCTCGTAGTCGACGAACGTCCCCGGCAGCAGCGGCTCGCCGTCGTGCCCCGACGACATCCCGATCTCGGCCTCGCCCTTGGCGTTCTGCGGCATTCCCTTGCGTGCCAGCATGTCCTGGACGTGTCGGCGCATCGCCTCGGACCGGCCGTTGAGGTCGGCGAAGTCTTCGGCGCGCAGGGTCAGCACGATGACCGGGGTGACGGCCTTGGCGGTGAACGGCCAGTTCCGGTCGATGCCGGCGAGCATCTCGTCACCGAAGTGGTCGCCGTCGGCCATGCTGCCGACAGTGGCTTCGGCGCCGTACTCACCCGGCACCACCTTGGCGATCTTGCCGTGCGCGACCAGCACGACCTCGTCGAGCGGAGTCCCGTGGCCGACGATGGTCTCGCCAGGCTGGTACTCGTGCTGCACGAACCGGTCGGCGAGCGCGGTGAGCGTGTCCTCGTCGTCGAAACCCCGCAGCAGGGCCAATTCCGCGAGTTCCTGCGGGACGACCCGGACCTCGGTGCCGACGTTGGTGAAGCTCACCCGCCCGTCGCCGATCGCGTAGGTCAGCCGCCGGTTGACCCGGAAGGTACCGCCGGACGCCTCGACCCAGGGCAGCATCTTCAGCAGCCAGCGCGGCGTGATGCTCTGCATCTGCGGCCGCGTCTTGGTGGTCGTCGCCAGGTTGCGCGCGGCGGCGGGGCCGAGACTGAGCCGCCGGTCGGCCTCCGGCGTCGTGGCGGTCATCCTTCGCGGCCGAGTTCGGCGGCTTCGAGGACGGCGAGCGCGTCCGGAACGAGTACGGCCGCGGAGTAGTAGGTGCTGACGAGGTAGGAGATGATCGCCTGCTCCGAGATCCCCATGAACCGGACGTTCAGCCCGGGTTCGTATTCGTCCGGCAGGCCGATCTGACGCAGGCCGACGACGCCCTGGTTCTTCTCGCCGGTGCGCATCAGCAGCACCGAGCTGGTGCTGGTCTGACTCACCGGGATCTTGTTGCAGGGCAGGATCGGCACCCCGCGCCAGGACGGCACCTTGTGCCCGCCGAGGTCGGTGCCGGTCGGGTAGATCCCGCGTTTGCTGCATTCGCGGCTGAACGCGGCGATCGTCCGCGGATGCGCGAGGAAGAAGCCGGGTTCCTTCCACACCAGTGCGAGCAGGTCGTCGAAGTCGTCCGGGGTGGGTGGGCCGGTGCGTGTCGCGATGCGCTGGGTGAAGTCGGCGTTGTGGAGCAGGCCGAAGTCCGTGTTGTTGATCATTTCGTGCTCTTGCCGCTCGCGCAGTGCCTCGATGGTCAGGCGCAACTGCTGCTCGGTCTGATCCATCGGCTGGTTGTAGAGATCGGACACCCGGCTGTGGACCCGGAGCACCGTCTGGGCGACGCTCAGTTCGTATTCGCGCGGCGAGGTCTCGTAGTCGACGAACGTCCCCGGCAGCAGCGGCTCGCCGTCGTGCCCGGAGGAGATGTCGATCTCGGCCTCGCCGAAGTCGTTGGCGCGCCCGGAGTCCTGCGACGCCTGCTCGATCTGCGCCCGCAGCGATTCGGACTGCTCCAGGACGCGCTCGAAGTCCTGGCGGGTCAGGGTGAGCACGGTGCAGGCGGTGGCCGCCTTGGCGGTGAACTCCCAGATGCCGTCACCGTCCACGAGGGCCTGCGCGCCGAAGTAGTCGCCGTCCTTGACCACGCCCAGCGCGGTCTCGTCACCGTAAGGACCAGGGCCGGTTTTGGTGATTTTGCCGTGTGCGATGAGGTAGACCCGGTCGGCCCGGTGGCCGAATTCGACGAGCACGTCGCCGGCGGCCACTTCCTGCTGTTCGAATCGGCGGGCGAGTTCGGCGAGTACTTCCTCGTCGTCATATCCCTTGAGCGGCTTCAGTTCTCCCAGTTCCGCCGGGATCACGCTGACCTCGGCACCGGCTTTCGAGAAGGTCACGCGTCCGTCGCCGACCGCGTAATTGAGCCTCCGGTTGACCCGGTAGGCGCCACCGTTCACCTGAACCCATTCGAGCGATTTCAGCAGCCATCGGGACGAAATTCCCTGCATCTGCGGAACGGATTTGGTGGTCGTCGCCAGGTTGCGCGCGGCGGCCCTGCCCAAACTCAGCTGCGGATTTTCCGGCCCATGGACACCTTCGGCGGAAGTGTCCGATTCGGTCACGGTCACAGCAAGGTCCACCCTTCGATAGTCGTGTGAACAAACAAGATCCACAATTCGTGGCGCGCCGGTCATGCCCCGAAGTGCGGCCCGCACGATCAACATAGCAAGGGGTTCTTCCCGCACAAGCGCACTTTCAGGTAGTACGACAAGGCCACCCGAATGCCGAATTCTCCTTTGTATACATAGGCTTTCGGCAAAGTCACTCGACGTTTTACGGTGGCCACGCAATCGGGCAGGCAATTGTCCTGAGGTGTCACGCGAAGCCGCGCCGGGACTCCCCCGCGTGCCCGCGATGCGGCCGTTGGAGTGGCCACACCGGACTCTTTCGGGTCGCTCCGGCGGCCGTGTTCGGCGATGACTTGACAGACCGCGACGAAACAGAGGGTCGCGTCCGGACACACCGTCGGGTCAACGGTTCAGCCCTTGCTGATATATCAGCCATGGCTGTACTGTCTCGCCTGTGCTGACATGTGAGACCCAGGGCGCCGCCCTCGCCCGGCTCGGCCGCGCCCTCGCCGACCCGAACCGGTGCCGGATCCTGGTCGCCCTGCTCGATGGCGTGGCCTATCCCGGGCTGCTCGCCGGGCAACTCGGGTTGAGCCGCTCGAACGTGTCGAACCATCTCGCCTGCCTGCGTGGTTGCGGGCTGGTCGTGGCCACCTACGAAGGCAGGCAGGTCCGCTACTCGCTGGCGGACCCGCATCTCGCCCGCGCCCTGCGAGAACTCGTCCAGGTCGTGCTGGCCGTCGACACCGCCGAGCCCTGCATGGACGAGGTGCTCCGGTGAGCGTGGAGAGCGGTTCCTGCGCGGACGGCTGCTGCGCCGCGAAGTCCACGGTGGCCCCGGATCGCCGCGCCGTGCTTTCCCGGCGGGTCCGGCTCTTGGTCGCCGCGACGATCATCTACAACGTCGTCGAGGCGGTCGTCGCCATCTCGGCGGGCACCATCGCCTCGTCGACGGCTCTGATCGGTTTCGGCCTGGACTCGGTCATCGAGGTCGCCTCGGCCGCGGCGGTCGCCTGGCAGTTCTCCGGCAAGGACCCCGAAGCCCGCGAACGCGCGGCGCTCAAGGTCATCGCGGTGTCCTTCTTCGCGCTGGCCGCGTACGTCACGGTCGAATCGATACGCGCCCTGTTCGGCGCCGACCCCGCCGAACACTCCCCTGTCGGCATCGTGCTGGCGGCGGTCTCGTTGCTCGTGATGCCGTTCCTGTCCTACGCCCAGCGCCGAGCCGGGCGCGAACTCGGCTCCGCCAGCGCCGTCGCCGACTCGAAGCAGACCTTGCTCTGCACCTATCTTTCCGGTGTGCTTCTCGTCGGCCTGCTGCTCAACAGCCTCTTCGGCTGGTACTGGGCCGATCCGCTGGTAGCGCTCGTCATCGCCGCCGTCGCGATCAAGGAAGGCCGCGAAGCCTGGCGCGGTGAACACTGCTGCTGAAAGGAGCGTCATGACCCGGCCCGCCCGATGGAACCGGTACTGGGACGGCAAATCCCAGAACTACGACCGGGAGATGCGGTTCCTGGACCGGAAGCTCTTCGGCGATTCCCGTGTGTGGGCCTGCGGCCGGGCCACCGGCGAAGTCCTCGAAGTCGCCGTCGGGACGGGCTTGAACCTGCCGCTCTATCCCGAAGACGTCACGCTCACCGGCATCGATCTCAGCGACGGCATGCTCACCATCGCCCGCGCCCGCGCCGAACGCCTCGGCCATCCGGCGACGCTTCGGCGGGCCGACGCCCATGACCTGCCCTTCGATGCCGATTCGTTCGACACCGTGGTCTGCACCCTCGGCCTCTGCGCCATCCCCGACGACGGCAAGGCGTTGCGGGAAATGGCCAGGGTCCTCCGGCCCGGGGGCAGGCTCATCCTGCTCGACCACATCGCGAGTTCGTCGCGCGCCGTCCGCGGTCTGCAATGGATCGCCGAAAAGATCACCGTGCCGATGGCCGGCGAGCACTTCCTCCGCCGTCCGCTCGACAAGATCGACGGTCTCGGCTTGGTCGTGGAGGACCGGGAGAGGTTCAAACTCGGGCTGGTGGAGCGGCTCGTCGCCCGCAAGTGAACGGTGTCATCGGAATTTCATCGCCGTGGCCGATCCTGATGGCGTGACCTACTCTCAGCAGCGGCCCGGCTGGCAGCAGTACCCCATCGCGACGCCGAAGAAGACCCCGAAGACGGCGTTGATCGCGGGGATCGCCGCCGCGGCGGTCGTCGTCACCGGCGCGGCGATCGCGGTGACCGTGGCCATCACCACGAGTGGCGGCGCTTCCGGTGGCAGCGTTCCCGAGGTCGACCCCGACCCGTTCTCGGCGCAGGCCGGGGATTGCCTCTCGGCCGACGAAGACGCCGGCAGCAACGGCGCGTTCAGCGCCAGCGCCGTCCGGGTCCACTGTTCGGACAGCTCCGCCAACTACTCCGTGATCGCCCAGCTCGCGTCCGGGTCCGGCTCGGACTGCAACTCCGTGCCCGGCTACGAGTACGGCAACCCCGTCGTCTACGACTTCGAGTCGGGGCAGCCCAGGGAACTCTGCGTCATGCCGAGGGGCTGACCGCTCAGGACGGTTGTCTCCGGGCAAGGCTCCGGGCTTGCCCGGCGTGCAGGTCGCTCACCCATTCCCAGCCGGGTTTCGCCGACGGGCCGATTCGCGGGTCGTCCGGCGTCCGGCCGTCGCGCAAGGCGTGCACGTACGCGCGGTCCAGGTCGATCCGTGCCCGTACTTCACCGGCTCCGCCGAAGGATCCGTGGCCAGGTACGACGACGTCGACGTCGCCCGCCGCGTCTTCGATCATCCGGAGCCCGGCCAGGTAGTCCTCGATCGGATCTCCGTCGTCGTCGAACATCGGGACCAGGACGTCGGAAAGCATGTCTCCGGCGACGAGCACCCCGCGTTCCTCGATCAGCAGCGCCGCGTGACCGGGAGCGTGGGCCGGATGCTCGACGATCCGGATTCGGGGGCCGTCCCAAGGAATCCGGGTGGATCCGGCGGGCAGGCCGGTGATGAGGCCGAACAGGTCCAGCGGCACCTCCCCGGCGATTTCCGGCGGCAGTCCCTCGGCGACGCCTGTCTTCCAGTCCGCGTTCGACCGCAGTTCTCGCAGATACTCCGCGCAACGGGCGGTGCCGTACCGAGGTGCGTCACCCAGTCCGGGGTGCCAGAGCACGTGATCCCAGTCGGGATGCGTCGCGAAACCCGCGACCACCGGGAGGCCGGACTCGGAGAGATCGTTCGCGAGGCAGGCCAGTTCGTCGGTCGTGAGCCCGGGGTCGACGAGCAACACGCCGTCGCTGCCCTCCACGACGACCGTGTTGTTCTCGAGCAACGCGCTCTGGCGGACCAGCACGCCCTCCGCGACCTGTGTCAGCACGGCGATCCCTCCGATTGTGCTGTGCAACCGCTTTGTCGAGACGGTAATCCCAACTGATGGCAGATTGCAAGCACTAGCGCCTCGGGCCCGTGGCTTCCCAGGCCGCTTCGATCATCCGGAAGATCTCGTCCACCGCGGCCTCCGGATCTGCCGCCTCCCGGCCGAGCGAGTAGGCGTCGATCACGAACCTCGCGATCGTCCGGCAGGCGGTCGCCGACCGCGACGACTCCGGATCCGCCGCAATGGCCGCCGCCAGGGACTCCGCGTGGCGCAGGCGCATCGAGTCCTCGTACTCCCGCAGCGCCGGCGACTCGTCGATCATGCGCCAGATCGGGGCGGCGCCGTCCGCCGTGCAATGACGCACCATCGCGTGAATCTCCCGGCGCAGCGCGGGAATGAGCGGCTCGTGTGGCGCCCTTTCGGTCACCGCCCGCTCGAGCCCCTGCTCGAACTCCGCGTCCTGCCCGAACACCAAGGCCTCTTTGGAGGCGAAGTGAGAGAAGAGCGTCGTGACGGCTACGTCGGCTTCCGCGGCCACCTCACGGATACCCACCGCGTCGTACCCGCGTTCCAAGAAAAGCCGCAGTGCGGTGTCGGCGATCTTCTGACGGGTGGCGGCCTTCTTCCGCTCACGACGTCCGGTCGGCACGGTCATGCGATGACGCTATCAGATCCAAAACAACAACAGTTCCAAAACGCTAACGGTTAGTGCTACGGTCGATAGCATGAAGCAAGTGATCTTCACCGAGTTCGGTGGCCCGGAAGTCCTGCAGCTCGTCGACGCCGAGGATCCGCACGCCGGCCAAGGCCAGGTACGCATCGCGGTGCGGGCGGCCGGAGTGAACCCCGTCGACTGGCGGATCCGTGAAGGCCAGATCCTCGGCGCGCATCCGACCGTGTTGCCGTCCGGCGTGGGCCTGGACGCCGCCGGAGTCGTGGACGAGGTCGGCGAAGGTGTCACCGGAGTCGACGTCGGCGATTTCGTGTTCGGCGAGGGGGTGAGCACCTACGCCGAGTTCGCCGTGCTGACGGCGTGGGCCGTGATGCCCGAAGGGCTGACCTTCGAGGAGGCGGCCGGATACCCCTCGGTGGTCGAGACCGCGATACGCCTGATCCGCGAAGTCGGAGTGAGGTCTGGCGAGACGTTGCTGGTCAGCGGCGCGTCCGGTGGGGTCGGGTCGGCGGTGCTGCAGATCGCGCGGGAACGCGGCATCGCGGTGATCGGCACGGCGGGCGCCGCGAACCAGGACTACCTGCGCGGCATGGGCGCGCTCGCCGCGACCTACGGCGAGGGCTGGGTGGAGCGGGTGCGGCGGCTCGGCCGCGTCGACGCCGCTCTCGATCTGGCCGGGGCCGGAGTGATCCCGGACCTGGTCGAACTCACCGGCGATCCGGGGAAGGTCGTCTCCATCGCCGACCTCGGCGCACCCGAGTTCGGTGTCCGCTTCTCCGGCGTTGCCGGGAGCGTGCCGGACGCGCTGGCCGAGGCCGTCGACCTCATCTCACGGGGGGAGCTGCACATCCCGGTCGAGAAGGCGTATTCGCTCGCCGACGCCGCGGCGGCGCATGCCGACAGCCACGCCGGGCACACCCGCGGCCGCCGGGTCATCGTCGTCTGAGCGGGTTCAGGATCCGGTCGCGGGAAGGATCACGACGCCGTCGTCATCGGCGTAGAGCGTGTCGCCGGGGGTGAACGTCACTCCCCCGAAACCGACCGGGACGTCGACGGCGCCGGCGCCCGCCTTGGAACTCTTGCGCGGGTTGGTGCCGAGCGCCTTCACCCCGAGCGGGAGCCCGGCGAGCTCGGCGCTGTCACGGACCGCGCCGTTGACGACGATGCCGGCCCAGCCGTTGTCGACGGCGGACTTCGCGATCATGTCACCGGTGAGCGCGCTGTGCAGCGAGCCGCCGCCGTCGACCACCAGGACGGCGCCGTCGCCGGGGGTGGCCAGGAGTTTCTTGACCAGGCCGTTGTCCTCGTGGCATAAGACGGTGCGGATCGGGCCCGAGAACTTCCGGTGCCCGCCGAACTGACGGAACTGGGTGTCGCAGACGCGCAGCCGGTCGCCGTGTTCGTCGACGAGGTCGGCGGTGGTGAAGGAATCGATCACGGGCGCGAGTTTCTCACGTCGCCTCGGGCGGGAACACCGAGTCCAGCACGTGAGTGAGGATGGCGGCGGGGTCGCCGGCCGGTGCGACCGCCTGGCGCAGGGCGAGACCGATGCCCAGAGCGCCCAGCATCACGACGGCCTCGTGGAGAGGCAAGGCGGGTTCGAGTCCGAGCCGCCGCGCGTGCTCGACGAGCAGGGAGACGACCTCGTCGTCGTGACGTCGCTGGACGGCGGCGACGCGGGCGGCGATTTCGGGCTGCTGGGCCGTCGCGGCGAGCACTTCCGCGGCAGCCGCGCTCCATTTGGCGGCGTCCTTGTCCGCCACGTCGACAGGGGCCAGGGCCGCGATGACGTCGTCACGAGTTGAGGCGCGGGCGAGGACTTTCCGCAGCTCCGCGAGGTGGCCCTCCGCGGTGGCTTCGATGATCGCCAGCCACAGCCCTTCCTTGCCGCCGAAGTGCTTGTAGACGGCGCCGCGGGTGTATCCGGCGTCAGCCGCGATCTCCTCGACCGTCGCCGCCAGGAACCCGCGCCGCAGAAAGACTTGACGCCCTGCCTCCAGCAGGTGTTCGTGGGTGCGCCGCTGCTGCTCGGCCCGTGTCAGCCTGGGCATCGTCCGCCGTTTCAGTAACAGAACGTTTCTGGATACACGACGTTACTGTATCGTCCGGTGCATGGAGTTCCTGGCACCCGTGGCCGCGTTCCTCAGCCTCCCCCTCTTCCTGGCCGGGTTCGCGTGGTACGCCGCGCGTGCCCGCCGGGCAGGCGTCAGCCAGTCGCTGCTGGCGCCGATCGAGGAGATCTGGGACCCGATCTCGCACAAGACCAACATCGAGATCCAGATCGAGGCCCAACGGAGTCCGGAGACGCCCTCGCCGGGAGACCCGCCCGAGCCGAAGTGGCGGCCATAGCGCCAGTATCCGGCGGTGAGATGCCGGCCCCGGCCCGGATTCTCGAGTTCGTCCACGATGGCGACGGCGAGATCTTCCGCCGAAATCCGGGAAGAGCCGTCCTCCACGGTGAGGATCGTCGTCGTTCCCCGCCGATAGACCCCGGTCCGGGCACCGGGTTCGAGGATCGCGGGCGGGCTGAGGTACATCCAGTCGCCGGTGTGGGCCTCGCATGCCTGAAGCCGGCTCGTACTCGCCGAGGCGACGGTCCGCCACGACGGCGGTACGAACGCCGGGTCGTCGAGCTGGTCCGGATGCACGAATTCCGGTGGAGTGCGGCGAAACACGGCGGTGACGTGATGTCCGCGGGAAACGGGCCTCGGCGACGACTCGGGAACCCGCCATCCCCGACGCTCCGACAACGGCGATCTTCATCGGACGACGCTCTTCGGGGTGATCTGGCCCGCCACGATCGAGGCGAGGGCGAGCGCGAAGCCGGCGAGCTGGATCGGCCCGAGCGACTGACCGAGCAGCGCGGCGCCGAGCACCGCGGCGACCATCGGCGAGAGCAGGCCGAGAACCGCGACCGAGGTGACCGGCAGGGACGTGATGCCGCGGAACCACAGGACGTAGGCGAGCAGGCCGCCGATCAGACCGAGCCAGAGGTAGCCGAGGGCCGCGTTCAGGTCGATGGCGGGCGGCGCGCCTTCGAACAGGAAGGTCACCGGCACCAGGAACACACCGCCCGCGGTGAGCTGCCACGAGGCGAACGCGGTCGGCCCGACGTCGGCGGGACGTCCCCATCGTTTGGTGAGCGTGACGCCGAGCGCCATGGTGCCCGCGCCACCGAGTCCGGCGACGACCCCGACGAGGTCGAAGCCCGCCGCGGGGCCGATCACCACGAGCCCGACACCGATGATTCCGACGATCCCCCAGGCGAACCGCCATGCGGACGGGCTCTGGCGCAACACGGCCACGGCGAGGATCGCGACGAGCAGCGGCTGGGCGGCGCCGAGCGTGGCCGCGACTCCGCCGGGCAGCCGTTCGGCGGCGACGAACAGCAAGGGGAAGAACATCCCGATGTTGAGGACACCGAGCGCGGCGGCCTTCAGCCACCACGTGCCGCGCGGGAGGGTGCGGGTGATGGCGAGCGCGATCAGTCCGGCGGGCAAGGCGCGCATGAGTCCCGCGAAAAGCGGATGCCCCGGCGGAAGGAGTTCGGTGGTGACCACGTAGGTCGTCCCCCAGACCATGGGGGCGAAGGCGGTCATCGCGGTTCCGGCGAGACCGGCGGCGAGCGGTGTGGTCGTCAGCGTTTTCACGCTTCCCAGCTTCGGCGCTGGCGATCAATGAGTCCAACACATGTTTGTCACTTGATCCATCGTGATCCAAGATGGATCAATGGAGCTTCAGCAGATGCGGTACGTCGTGGCCGTGGCGGAGACGAACAGCTTCACGCGTGCCGCGCAACGGTGTCTCGTCGTGCAGTCGGCGTTGAGTCATCAGATCGCGCGGCTGGAACGGGAACTCGGCGCGCGGCTGTTCGAGCGCACGAGCCGCCGGGTGCGGCTCACCGCCGCCGGCGAGGCGTTCCTGCCCGCCGCCCGGCAATGCCTGGAGGCCGCCGAGCGGGCCGGATCGGAGGTCGCCGCGGCCGTCGGTGAGATCCGCGGGAGGCTCACCGTCGGCGTCATCCCGACCGTCGCGGCGGTCGACGTCCCGGCCGCCCTGCAGACCTTCCGCGGCCGGTATCCGCACGTCCGGATAGGGCTGCGGGTCGGGGCGAGCGGGCAGCTGGTGGAGCAGATCAAGGACGGTGCGATCGAGGTCGCGTTCCTCGGTCTCCCGGTGACCGACCGGCCGGACGGCGTGGCCACCTGCGAACTGGGGCGGGACGATCTCATCGCCGTGGTGGCTCCCGGGCACCCTCTCGCCGTCGAGTCCGAAGTGGACTTGAAGCGGCTTTCGTCGGAGGTGTTCGTCGACTTCCCGTCCGGATCCGCAGGGCGTGCCCAGACGGATCAGGCCTTCGCCGCGGCGGGAGTGACCCGGGAAGTCGCCTTCGAGGTGACGGCCGCCGACTTCATGGCGCGGCTCATCCATCAGGGTTTGGGGGTGGCGCTGCTGCCGTCGAAATTCGTGCCGAACCTGACCGACGTGGTCACCGTGCCGGTGCGGGACGCGCCCGCGCGGATCGAGCACCTCGTCTGGAACCGCTTCACGGTCACTCCGGCGGCGAAGGCCTTCCTGGAGGTACTGGGCGTCGCCGTCGGTCCAGTCTCGTGAGTGGTGAGGACGGTTAGAGCCAGCCGTGTCTTGGCTACCTGCTGCCGATGTGCCTGGTGGTGTTTTCGCGTGACTGGATGGACGACTCGCGTGTTCAGGCGGACGACTCGCGGTGGGACCGGGCCGCGCGTCGTGTCGTCCATCCAGTCACGCGTGTCGTCCGGTCGGGTCACGGGAGATCGGCGGTGCTGGACCTCGTGAGTGGTGAGGACGGTTCTAACCGTCCTCACCACTCACGAGCCACGGGCACTTACTTGCGGTCCGCCTTGATGATCTCGAAAAGGCTGGTCCACGAGCTACGTCCGTGTCCGGCGGCGATCGCCCGGTCGTAGTGCGACTTGACCGCCTCGGGCAGGGCCAAATCGACCCCGGCGTCCCGGCTCGCCTGGACGATGTGGTCCGCCGTCGCGCCCATCATGGTCACGCTGGCGTCGTCGCCGGGGTGCTCGCCCTTCTCGATCTGCACGGCCGCGGCGTCCAGGTAGAAGTCCATCATCTTGAAGTTGTCCTTGGCGTACGGGACGAACTTCTCCACCGGCACACCGGCCGATTTCACCAGCGCGCTCGCGTGCATGAACACCGACAGCGAGGTCAGGAAGACGTCCAGCTGCGCCTGGTAGAACAGCTGTGCCAGCCGGACGTCCTCACCGAGGAAGTCCGGTCGCCCGATCAGCGCCAGGGTCTCGCGGTGCTTCTCGAACACGTCGGCCGGGCCGCTGTAGAAGACGTACGCCTCCGCCTTGCCCACCAGTTCGGCGGGCACCATCACGCCACCCGCGACGAACTGCCCGCCACGCGCCTTGACCCAGTCCGCGGCTTCGCGGGTCTTCTCCGGCGTATCCGAGCTGAGGTTGACGATCACCTTGCCAGCCAGTGCGTCTTCGGCCTTGCCGAGGATGTCGTACATCGCGGCGTAGTCGGTGAGGCTCAGCAGCACGAGGTCCGACGCCGCCACCGCCTCCGCCGGTGTCGCGGCACGCACGGCACCAGCGGCGACGACGTCGTCCGCACGGGCGGCGGTGCGGTTCCAGACGGTCACTCCGTGCCCGTTCTCCAGGAGCACCCGGACCATGGACTGTCCCATCGGGCCGAGCCCGATCATTGTGATCATTGTGTTTTCCTTTACTTCTTGAGGAGTTCGATGACGCCGATCAGGTCTTCGGCGCCGTGTCCGTCGGCGACCCGCTTGTCCATCAGCGACTGCAGCGGGGTGAGCAGTTCGGCGCTGATGCCCTGGTCCTCCGCCGCCTGCGCCAGATTCGGGTAGGCGGCTGCCTGCATCCCGATGTTCGACACGACGTCCGTCACGTAGTCGCCGTCGTCGATCTGTTCGGCGGAGCGCTCCAGGAAGCCGCTCATCGCGTCGATCCAGGCTCGGAGCAGCGGCGCGAATTCCCGCGCCTTGACCCCCGCCGACCCGACGAGCGCGTATGACTGGATGACGCCGATGAAGAAGCCGTACATCCCACTGAGCAGCGCGATGTCGTGCAGGGGCGCCAGTCCTGGGTCCGCACCGAGGTAGTTGGCGCCGCCGAACGTGTCGAGCGCGGTGCGTGCCCGGCCGAAGACCGTGCCCGAGCCGCTGTAGAAGATGAACGCCGCGGGAGTGCCGATCATCGGCGGGACGGCCATGATCCCGCCGTCCAGGTATTCCGCGCCCAGTCCTTCGGCCCAGGCGCTCATTTCGCGCGCCTGACCGGGGGTGCCGTTGGTCAGGTTGATCAGCTGCCGCCCCTTGAGCTCGGCCGCCACCGGGTCGAGGACCTCGTGCACCGAGTCGTAGTCGAGCAAGCAGGCGATCACGATCTGGTTCGCCGCGAGAGCCTCCGAGAGGGTCGAAGCGACCGAAGCTCCCTTCGCCGCCACCGCCTCGGCGCGGCCCGCGGTCCGGTTCCAGGCGGTGACCGGATGTCCCGCGGCCAGTAGTGCCTCTACGAGCGCGGTTCCCATCGCGCCCAGCCCCAGTACCGTCACCGGGGTCTTGCCGTGTTCGCTCATGGGACCACCGTGACGCGGGCCGCGCACGGATCGCTGCGGGTCCGCGCACGGCCTCGCGCACGATCCTGTCGGTGGTCCGCGCTAACGTCGGTTTCGTGCGATTCGGAGTGCTGGGACCACTCGCCGTGTGGACGACCGCGGGCGAGCCCGTCGTCGTGCCCGAGGCGAAGGTCCGCCTCCTGCTCGCCGGGCTGCTGAGCCGCGACGGCAGGGCGGCGTCGGTGTCGTCGTTGACCGACGATCTGTGGGGCGAGCATCCGCCCGGCAATCCGGGCAACACCCTGCAGACCAAGGTCTCCCAGTTGCGCCGCGCGCTGGAGCGCGCCGAGCCCGGCGCGCGGGAACTCGTGACGCACCAGCCCGCCGGATACGTGCTCGCCGTCGAGCAGGGTGAGCTGGACGTCCATCGGTTCCGCGCGCTCACCGCGCGGGCCCGCGACACCGCCGACCCGCGCGCCCGTGCCGCTCTGCTGGCGGACGCGCTGGCGTTGTGGCGGGGGCCCGCGTACGCCGGATTCGAGGACGAGCCGTTCGCCGTCGCCGCGGCTCAGCGGCTGGAGGAGGAGAGGCTGCTCGCCGAAGAGGAGCGAGCCGAAGCCCGGCTGGCGCTCGGCGAGCACGGCGTCCTCACCGGGGAGTTGACCGGGCTGGTTTCGCGGTACCCACTGCGAGAGCGGCTCCGCGGGCTCCTGATGCGCGCGTTGTACGCGGCCGGAAGGCACAGCGAAGCTCTCGAAACCTACGCCGAACAGCGCGCCCGCCTGCGTGACGAATCCGGTCTCGAACCAGGGCCGGAGCTCGCGGCGCTGCACCAGGCGGTCCTCACCCGCAGTCCGGATCTCGAGCCGGTCCGCGCCGCCGTGCCGGTGCGCGGCAACCTGCCGGAGGCGGTGACCGAACTGATCGGCCGCACGACCGCGGTCAAGGAGGTCGTCGCACTCGTCACCGACGCACGGCTGGTCACCCTCACGGGACCCGGTGGTGTCGGCAAGACCAGGCTCGCCATCGAGGCCGCGTCGAAGGTCGTGATGGCCGACGGCACCTGGCTCGTCGAGCTGGCGGGCCTGGACAACGTCGAGTGTCCGACGTGCCCGCCCGAGGATCTCGTCGCCGTCGTCCTGGCGGCCGTGCTGGATCTCCGGGAGGACGCGACGTCGACCGGAACGCTGTCCCAGTCGCTGGCCGATGCCTTGCGGGACAAGGAGATCCTGCTCGTCCTGGACAACTGTGAACAGGTCGTCGAGCCGGTCGCGGCCTTGGTGGAGAGGCTGCTCGCGGCGGCACCCCGGCTGCGTGTACTCGCCACCAGCCAGGAGCCGCTCGGGTTGCCAGGGGAGAACGTCTGGGCGGTACCGCCGCTGGAGCTGCCCGAGCTGCCGGATTTCGCCGCCGTGCGGGAGTCGAGCGCGGTCCGGTTGTTCGCCGCCCGTGCCGCGGCGGCCGCGCCGGGATTCGCGCTCGACGCGGAGAACGCGGCCGTGGTCGCCCGGATCTGCCGCACGCTCGACGGCATCCCGCTGGCGCTCGAACTCGCCGCCACCCGCGTCCGGACGCTGGGTGTGCACGAACTCCTCGCCCGACTGGACGACCGGTTCGCCCTGCTGTCGTCGGGCAGGCGAGGCGGGCCGCGTCGCCAGCAGACGCTCCGCGCGATGATCGACTGGAGCTGGAGCCTGCTGAGCGAGCCCGAGCAGATCGTGCTGCGCAGGCTCGCCGTCCACGCCGAGGGCTGTGGGCTCGACGCGGCCGAGTCGGTCTGTGCCGGCGGCGAGATCGCCACCGGCGACGTGCTCGACCTCCTGTCCCGGCTCGTCGACAGGTCGCTGGTGGTCAGCAGGCCCGGCAGGTCGGGTGAACCGCGGTTCCGGCTCTTGGAGTCCGTTTCGGCGTACGCCTTGAGCCACGCCGAGGAGGCGGGCGAACTCGACGACCTGTACTTGCGGCATGCCCGTTTCCACGTCGAGCTGGCCGAACGCGGGGACGCGGGCCTGCGCGGGAGGGAGCAGCGGCGCTGGCTCGACCGGCTGGACGCCGAAGGGGCCAACACCCGGCGCGCGCTGGAAACCCTGTTGCGACA
Organism: Amycolatopsis sp. NPDC057786; assembly: GCF_042797905.1. Classification (NCBI taxonomy): domain Bacteria; kingdom Bacillati; phylum Actinomycetota; class Actinomycetes; order Pseudonocardiales; family Pseudonocardiaceae; genus Amycolatopsis; species Amycolatopsis sp. NPDC057786. The sequence continues at coordinate 16,663 of NZ_JBHVKW010000006.1, read as the reverse complement.
AGGAGAACATCGGCTCGCGTCGCGGCTGGTGAACGCGACGGCCTGGTTCTGGTTCCTTCGCGGGCGGCTCACCGAGGCCAAGCGCTCGCTGGACCTCGTGCTCGGCGCCGAGGCGGGCACCGGAGACGAGTACGCGCAGGCTCTCGGCTGGCGCACCGGCATCGCCGTGCTCGACGGCACCGGCACGGAGGGCGCGGCGGAAGAGATCGTGTGGGGTATCACCGACCCTCTCGTACAGGCACGGACGTTGTGGTTTCTCGGCTACGCGTGGTCCACGGTCGGCGACCTGTGCCGGGCGGAAAAGCTCACGCTCGGCGCACTGGAAACCGCCCGCGACATCGGTGACGACTGGAGCGCCGCCGCCGCGCTGAGCGACAGGGCGGCCCACCTGATCGCCGGTGGCGACCTCACCGGAGGTGGCCGGATCGCCGCGCAGAGCGCGGGTATCTTCGACGGGCTCGGCGAACGCTGGGGCTGGCTTCAGGCTTCGTTCGTTATCGGCATGCTGGCTTCGATCGCCGGGGACTACGACCACGCCGCCCGCGTCCATCGGGAAAGCCTTCGCCGCGCGGAGGAACTGGAGCTGTGGCCGGAGGTTTCGTACAAATTGTCGTGGCTGGGCCGGACGGCGCTGCTCACTGGTGATTTCGAAGGCGCGCAGGAGTTCCACGACCGGGCCAGGACATTGGCCGTCGAGCACAGTTTCAAACCCGGTGAGGTCTACGCCGAGACCGGGCTCGCGCTCGGCGCACGGCGCCAGGGGCTGTTCGATGAGGCCGAGCGGCGGCTGTTGTCCATCCTGGACTGGCATCGCCGGGTGGAGTCCGAAGCGGGCAGCACCTTGATCCTGGCGGAGCTCGGGTTCATCGCCGAGCAACGCGGAGACGCGGTGGCGGCGAAGCGGCTCCACCTGGACGGCCTCGCGATCGCTCGCCGCAGCGAGGATCCCCGTGCGATCGCGCTCGGTCTCGAGGGTCTGGCCGGCGCGGAAGCGGCGGCCGGCTCGTATCGCCTCGCCGCGCGCCTGCTCGGTGCCGCGGCGGCCTCGCGGCGCTCGGTGGGTGCTCCCCTGCCGAAAGCCGAACGCGACGACGTCGACAGGATCACCGGCGTACTCGTCGCGGAGCTCGGAGAAACCGCGTTCTCGGCGGAGTGTGAGGCGGGTGAGACGACGCCGATCGATCAACTGGTGACGGACAGTCAGTGAACGCGCACCCGTGTCACCACAATGGACCAGGCCTTACTTCACGTCCGCAACAAACAGTGATTTCTTCCTGTCGCCCGGACGTCGTGACCGGTAGCGTGCGTATCCATGCGGGTGAGGTGGGGGGCTCCCGGCGGGCCCAGGGTGACGATGCCGTGGCGAGCGGCTCCGAAAGCGGCGCTGACCAGTCCCCTGACTTTGATCATCGCCGCGGTGACGGCCTTGCTGGCCTGTTTCCTCGGTACCGCGGCCATCCTGCAGGCCTCGGCCGCGGGTGGCGCGGCCGTCACGTACCAGTCCGGCATCGTGTGCCCGGACTACTACGGTCCGGTCTTCAGCAAGGACAACGTGCCCGCCGCGGTGGCTCCGCAGGTCGTCGACTCGGTCCGCCGGAACGCCTCGGCGCATGGCTTCCCCGCGCCGGTCACCTCCCGCTACACGCCGTACCTCCTCGGCACCGAGTTCAACGGCGACCCCAACTACAAGGTCGTTCTCGCCCATCGTGACCAGGCGACGCAGGGCCATCTCGACGTGACGAGCGGGTCCGCGGGCGCCGGTTTCCTGCTCGGCACCGTCGTCGCCGGCGCGGAGAACATCAAGGCCGGGGCCACGCCGACCATCAAGGGCACTCCGATTCCTCCCGTGACCGGGCTGTACCGCGACCTTCCCGACCCGGCGCCGCGCTGGTGGTGCTCGCAGCAGCGGAACGCCGTCGTCAGCAGGCTCGCCAACGACCCGCTCGACTCGGTCATGTTCGCCAACGACGGGAAGACCTTCGACGACACCGTCCGTGCGCTGGGCATCCCGATGATCAAGACGCTGCACATGTCGTTCTACGAGGCTCCGCCCAAGACCGTGAGCGAGGCCGAGGACCTGGAGGAACGGGGGAAGGCCCTCATCGCCGCGGTCAAGGCGGATCTGGGCTCCCGCGGCCTCGGTGACGCGATCGTCGGGTCACTGCCGTTCGAGCGTTCGGTCGAGATCAGCAACCAGGCGGAATCGAACGTCCTGATCTCGATCCTGCCGCTCGCGGCCATCAGCATTCTCGTCGGCTGCGTGGGGATCGGCACGGTCGCGTTGCAGTGGTACCAGCGGCGGCACCCGCAGCTGAGGTTGCTGTCGGCACGCGGCAGCGGCCCCGGGGCGCTGGGGTCGCTCGCGGTCGCCGAACTCGGGCTCCCGATCGTCGCCGGCGGCGCGGTGGGCGCGGTACTCGCCCGGTTGCTGCTCGGGCTTTACGGACCACCAGGTGAACTGGACGACGGCGCGACGTTCTGGGGTTCGCTCGTCGCCGCCGGAATCCTGCTCGTCTCGCTCGCGCTGCTCGCCGGGGTGATCTCCGTCCGGACCCATCGGGAGTTCGAGCTCGGGCGGGTCCGCTCCGGAGGGCGCAAGAAGGTGAAGTTCCTGGCCTTCTTCCCGTGGGAACTGCTCACCGCCGGTGTCGCCCTGCTCGGCTGGAACCGGCTCGTCGACTACAGCAAGGGATCCCGGATCGGCAATCCGCTCCCCCAGGTCGACCCGCTCGCACTCACGTATCCGGTGTTCGTCGTGCTGACGGTCGGGCTCGTCGCCGCACGACTGGCCTGGCTCGCCCTGCACGCGTCGCATCGCGCCCGGCTGTGGTCCCGGCCCGCGCTGCAGCTGGCGATCCGGCGGCTCGCCAGTGCCCGCGCGCCGGTCACCGGTGTGCTCGTGATCGGCACGCTCGCCATCGGGACCCTGGCCACCGGCATCGGCATCGCACGCGGTCAGGAAGAGGCCCTGCAGACGAAGTCCGCCATCTTCGTGGGGGCCGAGACCAGGGTCGACACCGAAAGCGTCGTCGGCACCGGGAAGGTCGCGCTGCCCGCCTCGCTGGACGGCAGCACCACGATCGTCGGCGAGCTGACCGGCACCGGCAATGTGGTGCTGGTCGTGGACCCGACGACCTTCCGGCAGGCCGCCACGCTCGGCCCGCTCGACGGCGCCGAGGTCGACCGGTTACTGAACGGTCTGTCGAACCGGGGCACGGGTGTCCCGGCGATCCGGATCGGGCACGACGCCGCTCAGAAGACCACGCTGCCCGCCGGTCTCGCCGACGCCGAGGCGATCGGCGAGCTGCCGATGTTCCCGATCATCGGCACCAAGGCCGGGTACGTGATCTCGCGGGAATCGCTCACCGAGGCGCAGTTGCGCACCGTGCCCAAGTGGAGCGTGCTGTCCAGCTCGTCGATGACGCAGGTGACCGAGGCGCTGGCTTCGGTGGGGGTGATGACGGCGGTCAACCGCGTCACCCGTGAGTCCGCGCTCGACGCGCTCCCGTTCTACGTTGTGTCTTGGACGTTCTCGTTCATGGCCCTGCTCGGGGCCGTGCTCGGCGTGGTGGCGGTGCTGTCGCTGCTGGTCGCGGTCGAAGTCCGGCGGCGCCAGAACGCGCTGGCCGGGGCTCTGGTGCTGCGGATGGGAATGCGGCCACGGGCCCTGCTGGCTAGTCATCTGATGGAACTGGGCGCCCTGAGCGGGCTCGCCGTGGTCATCGGTGTCGTATGCGGTGTCTCGGTCGCGGGGCTCTCGGTGCCGCGGTTCGATCCGGCGACGTTCCTCCCGCCGCAGTCGGCGCTGCCCGACCCGACCCCGCTCGCCCTGACCGTGCTCGCCGTCGGTGTGCTCGTCGTGGCGCTGGCGGGCTGGATCGCGATGCGCTCGGTGCGCACCGCCCGGACCGCGGAGTTGATCCGTGCCTGAGAAACCGATCTTCCGGCTGCGTGGGATCGGCGTCGACTACCAGACGCCGGCGGGCACGGTCACCGGTGTCGAGGACGTCACCTTCGACATCCCGGCGCGCGGGATCACCGTGCTGGCGGGACCGTCCGGCTCCGGCAAGTCCACCCTGCTGCGGACGCTGGGCCTCTTCGAGCAGCCCGTGCGGGGCACGATCTCCTTCCAGGGCGGCGAAACCGGGAAGCTGCGGCATCGTGACCGGCGGGCGCTGCGGCGGACCCATCTCGGCCTGGTGTTCCAGAACCCGACCGACAACCTGCTCGCGTATCTGAGCGTCGCGGACAATCTCCGCGCGGCGGCGGAATCGGCCGGAACCGAGTGCCTGCCCGACGACATCCTCGAGCAGCTGGGGCTCGGCGGGACCGGCAGCTGGCGGATCTCCGCGCTGTCGGGCGGGCAGCAGCAACGTCTCGCGTTCGGCTGCACACTGGCCCGCCGCTCGACCGTCGTCCTCGCCGACGAGCCGACGTCCCAATTGGACGAAGGCTCCGCCGACCGGGTGCTCGACACCCTGAAGTACCTGGCGGATCAGGATTTCGCGGTCATCGTCGCCTCACACGACGACCGGCTCATCGAACTCGGCAGCCGGGTCGCGCGAATGCACAAGGGCAGACTCGAAGAAGTCGAAGAACGGGAGGTCGTGCCGTGATGGCGGAACCCGCACTCGAGGCCGTCGGGTTGCGCCGCCGGTTCCCCCATCCCAGCGGGGACGTCGAAGTCCTGCGCGGGCTCGAACTGCGCGTGGCCCCGGGCGAACTGGTCACCGTGTCCGGCCGGTCGGGTTCCGGCAAGAGCGCGCTGCTGGCGCTGCTGTGCGGTTTCGACTCGCCCGATTCCGGCAGTGTCCTGCTGGACGGCGTCCCGATAGCGGGCGCGCCGCCGTGGCACACCTGCGCCGTCCTGCCACAGGCGCTCGGCCTCGCGAACGAGCTGACCATCGCGGAGAACGTGGCACTGCCGCTGCGGCTCCGGTCCGACGTCCCCAAGCCCAGCGCGAAAGACATCCACAGGAGGGTTGCGGAACTGCTGGAGGAACTCGGGATCGGCGATCTCGGTGACCGCTACCCGCTCGAGGTCTCGTTCGGGCAGCAGCAACGGGTCGCGCTCGCCAGGGCGGTCAGCGGGCGGCCCCGGGTGCTGCTCACCGACGAGCCGACGGCGCACCTGGACGCCGGGAGCACGCCGCGGGTGCTTCGGCTGCTGCGGCACTGCGCCGAGGAGGGCGCGGCGGTCATCGTGGCGACGCACGACGACGACGTGCACCGGATCGCGGATCGGCGGGTACGACTGCTGGACGGCGTCCTTTCCTGACTGGCTCTGTGCCGCCGGGAGGTGACGATGACCGCTGGCGACCGTGGTGGCCACCGGTTCACGGCCGGACCTCATCTGAATGGCGTGACGTTGGCGGCCTCCAGAGCGTCGTGGACCCGCTGCCAGAACTCGCGGAAGCCCGCAGGCGCCTCCTGCTCGGCCTGCCCGAGCGAGTACGCGGCGGCGTGGCCGACGAGGATCCTCATGTACTCCGGGGTGAGTACCAGCGTGAAATCCCACTTGCCGTCCCCGGACGCAGCGGGTACTGCCCGCTCGCGCGGCCCAGCAAGTCTTCGCGAGATCATCCGCAGGCCGAGCAGGATCTCGCGGTGCTCCGCGTCCGGCGCGGGCTCGGCCCGCGTGTTCTCGATGAGGCTGTCGAGCAGCGCGGCCAACGAGTCGTAGTCCTGCAACGCGAGTTCGACGGTGTAGACGAACTCTTCGGTGCTGACCCGGTTCTCGGTACGCTGCCGCCACCACACCGGCGCGAACTCCTTGGCGCGGTCGGCGGAATGCCGATTGGCGAGCAGTTCCGCGGCGAACGTTCGCAGGTTTCCCTCTCCGATATGGTCGTAGTACTCGCACGCGACCGCGGGCAGGTGGATCCGGGTGGGCATGAGGATGCTGAAATGGCCTAGAACGGCCACCCCCTCGTTTTCCGGCAGTGTGCCCCACTCTCCGTGCGTCCCGCCGCACGCCTCCGCCAGGTCTCCCAGACAGAACGCAATGGCCCTGTGCTCGCTGCCTCCCCACTCCTGGTTGATCCAGCGCTCGTGGTCGGTGTTGGTGGGCATAGGTTTCCTTTCGCTCAGGTCGGGGTCGAAGGGTGCGCGGCCGGCCAGCGCGCCGAGTCCGAGGGCCAGCCTGCGCTGCAGCCCGTCCAGACGGGATCGCGCGATCTCGTTACCGTCGGCGGCGGCTTTCTCGTACCACTTGAGTGCTTCTGCTGGTTTGGCGAGTCGTTCCTCATAGAGTCGGCCGAGGTACAGCGCGCCGAAGGCACTGCCGCGTTCCGCCGATTTCGCATACCAGTGCATCGCGGTTTCGACGTCCGCTGCGGACGGTTCTCCAGGTACTTTCCCACGCAATCTGGCTCGCAAACGGCCTTCGACGATCAGCCCCACCCGGGCCATCGCGCCGGCGTGCCCGGCGACTGCTGCCTTCCGGTAGAGCTGTTCGATCTCGACCAGATCCTCGACGGTCGAGTCCAAGCTCATCTCCAGTTTGCGGGCTGCTTCGTAGGCCTCCTTGGCTTGTCCGGGATCGGATCCGGGGGGCACGGCAGCGGAATGGCGCGCGAGCAGTTCGAAGGCGAACGCGGCCGCGTGCCGGGACGCTGCGGGCTGCCATTGCTTGTCAGCGGTCCCGGTTTTGCCGGACAACAGGTCGGAGATTCCGCGCACGACCAAGGCCTCGACGGCGCTGTTGACGTAGGCGCCGTGCAAGAAGCCGTGACCTTCCATCTCCAGCGCCGCGGCGTCGCCGCAGTGCTGCTGCAGGAATCGCTCGGTGGCCGCGTCCTGATCGGCGACGACCTTCCCTCCGGCCGCGATCGGCTTGACCACGGCTTTCGGCGCGGTCTCGGGGGTGATGGCCTGGATCCGGTGATGCCACGCGCCGTCGCGGGCAACCTTGCGGGCCCGCTCGACCAGTCGGTACGAGGGGGCTGCGGTTTTGATGCGGGGCAAGTAGTCGGTGGCGGTGTCCTTGCCTGACTCGTAGTCGTAGATGTGGTCGGCGATCACGACGTCGCCCCTGGCGACATCCTTGCGGCCGCCTGCCACCCCGACGAACAGCACGATCTGCGGGTGGAACAGGGCGATGGCGCGTTCGACCTGGACACCAGCCGGGAGGCCGCCCGCCCCGGTTTGGGTCAACGCGATCGTCCACCGACCGCGATCGGTAGAGAAGGCGCCGATCTCGTATAGAGTGCCGCGTTCCTCGCGCTCGTCCAACGGACCGGTCAGGTGCTCGCGGACGGCGAGATACTCCATGTCCAAAGCCGTGCAGATCACCACCGTTCCCAGCGCGGTGTCGTAGTTGGCGCTCATGATCCGGTTCCCCTGTCCCCCCTATGCCAGGCTGTCGATCGCGTCGTCACTACGGCGTTGTGATGCGGCTGAAGTGAGAGACGGACGTTCCGGCACCAACGACGGCCTGTTCGCGCAGGATCGCCGGGTGCAGCCGGGTCGCGGGCCCGACCCGGTACAGAGCCGCGGGTCGGCCGCCGGTACCCGCTGCCTTGCTCCCGGTGGCTATCAAGAATCCGGGCACGCCGGTGACCTTGCGGTGGAAATTCGCGGGGTCCAGCTCGATGCCCCACACGATCTCGTAGACCGCGCGCAGCTGGGCGATGGTGAACTCCGGCGGGCAGAAGCTCGCCGCGAGAGTGGTATGCGACAAGCTCTCACGGGCATGCTCGACCGCGTCGGTCAGCAACTGGTGGTGATCGAACGCCAACCTGTCCGGGGAGTCGAGCAATTCCGTTACAGGGTTCCAATGCGCGGCGCGGGCGTCACCACCGGCCACCGGCAGCGGCAGATCGGGCATCAGGGCTACGTAGCAGACGGACACGACCCGGCCGCGCGGGTCGCGGTCGGGCGCGCCGTAACTCCGGAACTGGCGGATGTGCAGGCGCGCGGCGTCCAGGCCGGTCTCCTCGGCCAATTCCCGCCACGCGGCCTGGTCGAGGTCTTCACCGTCTTCGAGGAACCCGCCGGGCAGAGCGAGCTGACCGAGGTACGGCGGTGTGGCGCGTTCGACGACCATGACGTGCAGAGCATGCTCGCGGACAGTCAGAACGGCCAGGTCGACCGCGACCGCGCTGGGGGACATCTCCAACCTGCTCACAGCACACACCCTAGCTTCTCGTCGCATTGACCAAAAGGGGTTCGGACGCTACCGTTCGAGGACACACACTAATTGTCATAGTGACCAGAAGTGGTCGCCGCTCTCAGGGGAGGCGGAAGGATGAAAGTCCTGTGCTCGATGCGCACTCTGATCCTGATCGCGGCGTGGGCGGCCGGGATAGGCGTGATCGCGGGCGTGCTGCTGACACGGTTCGCCATGGCCACCTCAGGTGAGCTGATCGTGCCCGCGACCGGCGAATCGCGGGCGGTGTCGACGATCTCGCCGGTAGCGGCGCACGTATCCATCACCCGTGAAGACGTCAAGGAGAAAGAGGCGGTTATGCCCTCGCAAAAAGATGTGGCACTGATGGATCTGGCTGAAACCTTGATTCGCAGCGGGGATCCCGACCGGGCCGAACGCGCCGTGCGATCCATCAAGGACAAGGATTTCAGGGAGCACGGGCTGATGTGCATGGCCCGGGACATAGCGACCGTGTCGTTGCGCGTAGACAATCGTCGCTACGCCAAGCGCCTGATGAGAACTGCCAGGCGCATCGCGCAGTCCATCGACTCCCCACAGGTAAGAGAGGAGGCGATGGCGTACGTCGAGGCGACCGACGAGATTTGAGGCCGGCGGTGGCGTTCGGCCGAGTCTCACGCCGCTCCGCTCACTACAACGCCTCCGCGCAAGGGGCAAGCTCAAAGGCCAGCAGCCCAAGCTACCTGAGTCCGCGCAGCGCTCCATCAGCCGCCGCTAGGGTGCGACAGGCCCCGCCTTCCCGTACAGCCCGTTCCCCGCCCAGTTCACAAGATCGTGCGAAGGTCGTGAAGGCGGGACAGGCACGAAGTTCACGGCGTCGTCGACGCTTCCGGTGCCGTCGTACTTCGCCTGCAGCGGATACGGGAACACCGGCCGCGTGCGGAAGACCTTGCCGTCGGCGTCGCGGCCGGTGGCGATCGTCCGGTCCGGCGCGGTGCCACGCTCGACCCAGGAGACGAGTTCCTTCAGCGGGTCGTACTCGGTCAGCTTGTCGCCGGTGGCGCAGTGGTACAGCGCGGGCACCATGAACAGCCTCGCCCAGTCGCGTGTCGCGGCAGGACCGCCGTTCGCGCGGGTGAGCCGCTCGTAGTAGTCGATGCTGCCCGCGGCGGGGATCGCCTGGTCCGCCCAGCCGTGCCAGATCACGAGTTTCCCGCCCGCGCGCCGGAATTCGCGCAGATCCGTGGACATCGCGTTAGAGCGGATGCCTTCCGGGGTCAGCTTGTCGAATTCACGAGCGGTGAAGGTGAACTTCTCGACCGACGAATGCGGTGTCCCGATCGGGTAAGCCATGTACTTCAGGTAGTTGTCGGCGAGCGCGTGCGCGAACGGGATCCCGCCGGTTTCCGGCGACGGGATGACCCAGCCGTACCAGGAGAGCTCGGAGCCGACGGTCTGGCCGCCAGGGTACAGCTTGCGGCCGCGTTCGTCGGTCGGCGGTGCGTAGATCTTCTTGGTGGCTTCGACCTGTGCGGCGGTGAGGCAGCCGGCGTCGTCGGTGCCCGGCGGGCAGGCGATCGTGGCCGGGCCGAAGCGGCAGGTGCGCGGATCGTCGATGGCGCCGTCGCCGAGCCCGTCGGACTTGTCGCAAGAGGACAGTGCGGCGGCGTGCAGGGCCGGGAGTTTGTCGGCGGTGAGGATCGGCTTGCCGTCGGCGCCGGTGTTCACCTTGGCGAGCCAGGTCTGGTAGACGCCGAGCAGCGGTCCCCAGTATCCGGCGGGTGCGCCCGCGACGATGCCGTCGAAGTCGTGGGGATAGCGCTGCGCGAGGAGAAGCGCTTCGCGACCGCCGTCGGAGCAGCCGGTGAAGTACGACTTCTTCGGCGGAGCGCCGTAGTACTGCGCGATCAGCCGTTTGGACGCCTTCGAGACCACGTGCGGCGCACGGAACGCGAAGTCGTCGCGCGCGGCCTGGTCGTTCTCCGCCCACTTGCCGTCATCGACGATCGCGGGGGTCTTGCCGACGTGACCGTCGTCGGTGGCCGCGACCGCGACGTCGCCGCCGTGCGGGAGGCCGCAGTCGGCGAACGGCGGTGTGGTGACCACCCCGCAGAAGCCGCCGCAGCCGAACTGCAGGTACCGGCCCGCGTAGGTCTTGGTCGGCAGCCGCAGCTGGAACCGCACCGCCGGTTCGACATGGCCGCGGACGTCGCAGTTCTCGGGTTCGGTCGCCGTCGCCGGCACCACGGTCGCGGTCTCGACATGGGTGATCGCTCCGGGGATGTCGTAGGTCCGCACCAGATCGGCGCAGGTGCGCACAGGGCGGAACGTCGTCTCGCCGGCGGTGGCCGCCGGAGCCGTGAGTATCGAGCCTGCCGTGACGAGCGCTGCCACGCCGAGCATGGACAACCGCCGCATGTCCCCACCCCAGTTTCCCGGTTCGGTTTCAGTCGTCTCTTCACCCTGGCCCCGGGCCCGTCGGTTGTCCACCAGGTTTCCGGTCATCCGGGTTGTCCAGTTCGGGCCAGGTTTGTCCGAGTGTCTTGACATCGATGTCACACGCGAGCTTTTCTCTCTTGGCGCCGCCGGTCCCCCCTGCCCGCGCGGCGCCCAGCATGCCCCCGCGAGAAAGCATTGGTGCAACGATGCCCCGAAGCGTCAGACCTTGGGTCTGCGGCCTCCTGAGTGCCACGGTGGTGGCGTCCGGGCTGGTGGCCCTCCCCGCCACCGCCGCGGCCGAAGAGCTCCCACCGGATTTCTACTCCTCTTTCGAGCAAGGTGAACCGCAGCCGACGTGGAGCGACACCGTCGACGTCGACCCGTCCGGCAAGCCGAAGGCCTTCGGTGTCGACGGCGCGAACGCCACCACCATCCCCGGTGACATCCGCGGCAAGGTCACCGAAGTCTCCGCCAACAGCGAGAACACCCCCAACGAGGGGGTGGCGAACCTCGTCGACGGCTCGACCGACACCAAGTGGCTGGCCTGGACCCCGACCGGCTGGGCGCAGGTCACGCTGTCCGAGCCGACGTCGATCACCCGGTACGCGTTGTCCTCTGCGAACGACTTCGACAACCGCAACCCGCAGGACTGGACGCTGAAGGGCTCCGCCGACGGACAGTCCTGGACCGATTTGGACAAGCAGGCCGGCCAGAAGTTCAGCGAGCCGTTCCAGAAGAAGGAGTACCGCCTCGCCGCCCCGAGCGCGGCGTACAAGTTCTTCCGGCTCGAGGTCACCAAGAACAACGGCGGCCCGATCATGCAGCTCTCGGAGCTGCTGCTGGCCAACGAGGACCCGGCCCCGCCGGCGCTGCCGAACATGCGCAGCTTCACCGACAGTGGCCCGAGCAGCGGCTACACCAGCAAGAACCGGGTCGGGTTCACCGGCCTGCGCGCGTTCCGCTACTCCGGCAGTCACAAGGCGCAGGGACACGGCTGGTCGTACAACAAGATCTTCGACGTCGACATCCCGGTGGCGGCGACCTCGGAGCTGTCGTACAAGGTGCAGCCGGAGTTCATCCGAGGCGACCTCAAGTACCCGAGCACGAACGTCGCGGTGGACCTGGCGTTCACCGACGGCACCTACCTGAGCCAGCTCGGCGCGGTCGACCAGTACGGTTTCGGGCTCTCCCCGCAGGGCCAGGGCGCGAGCAAGGTGCTCTACACCAACCAGTGGAACCTGGTGCGCTCGCAGATCGGCGTGGTCGCCAAGGGCAAGACGATCGACCGGATCCTGGTCGGCTACGACAACGCGGACGGCCCGGGCTCGCTGCAGGGCTGGCTGGACGACATCAAGGTTTCGGCGACGCCGACGCCGCCGGCGAGCCTGCGCCCGTCCGACAACGTGCTGACCACGCGCGGCTCCCTGTCGAACGGTTCGTTCTCGCGCGGCAACAACATGCCCGCGACCGCGGTGCCGCACGGGTTCAACTTCTGGATCCCGACGACCGACGCGGGCACGTTGAGCTGGATGTACTCCTACCACTCGCGCAACAACGACCAGAACCTCCCGGCGTTGCAGGCGTTCTCCGCGAGCCACGCGCCGAGTCCGTGGATGGCGGACCGGCAGACCTTCCAGTTTCTGCCCTCCACCGCGAGCGGCGTGCCGAATCCGGACCGTGAGGCGCGGAAGCTGCCGTTCAAGCACTCGAACGAGACGGCGCGGGCGCACTACTACGGCGTCGACTTCGAGAACGGGATCAAGGCCGAGGTCGCGCCGACCGATCACGCGGCGCTCTATCGCTTCAAGTTCCCCGGGGCGGATTCGAACCTGATCTTCGACAACGTCAACAACAACGGCGGGCTCACCCTCGACCCCGCCGGCCGGGCGATCACCGGGTACAGCGACGTCCGCAGTGGACTGTCGGCCGGCGCGACCCGGATGTTCGTCTACGCCACCTTCGACAAGCCGGTGACCGCCGGTTCGAAGCTGTCGACCGGTTCGGGTGACCAGAAGCGGGACAACGTCCTCGGCTACCTGAAGTTCGACGCGGGCGCCGACAAGACGGTGAACATGCGGATCGCGACGTCGCTGATCAGCGTGGACCAGGCGAAGAAGAACATGGAGCAGGAGCTCGCCCCGAACGCGACGCTCGAGTCCGTCGCCGACGCCGCGCAGAACGCGTGGGACGAGAAGCTCAAGGTCGTCGAGGTCGAAGGTGCCTCGAAGGACCAGCTGATCACGCTGTACTCCAACCTGTACCGCCTGTTCCTGTACCCGAACTCGGGTTTCGAGAACGTCGGCACCGTCGAGAAGCCGGTGATGAAATACGCGAGCCCGGTGTCGCCCAAGGCCGGTCCGGACACGCCGACGCAGACCGGGGCGAAGCTGGTCGACGGCGAGTTCTACGTCAACAACGGGTTCTGGGACACCTATCGCACGGTGTGGTCGGCGTATTCGCTGCTCAGTCCGGAAACCACCGGCAAGCTCGTCGACGGTTTCGTGCAGCAGTACCGTGACGGCGGCTGGATCTCGCGCTGGTCCTCCCCCGGTTACGCGGATCTGATGACCGGGACCAGTTCGGATGCCGCGTTCGCGGACGCCTATCTCAAGGGAGTCAAGGGTTTCGACGTCCAGTCGGCTTACGATTCGGCGATCAAGAACGCGACGGTGACCCCGCCGAACGGCGCGGTCGGCCGCAAGGGCATCGACGAGGGCACTTTCCTCGGCTACGCGCCGAACACCGCGGACCACGGCTTCTCGTGGGCGATCGAGGGTTACGTCAACGACAACGCCATCGCGAACATGTCGAAGAAGCTCTACGACGAGGCTCCGGCGAACGATCCGCGCAAGCAGGAGTACCTGGACAACTACGGGTACTTCACCGAGCGGGCGACGCAGTACGTGAACGTGTTCGACCCGAGTGTCGGCTTCTTCCAGGGCCGTGACGCGGCGGGCAAATTCACCCGGAGCAAGGAGGAGTTCGACCCTGAGGTCTGGGGTATCGACTACACCGAGACCAACGCGTACGGCATGCGGTTCTCGGTGCCGCAGGACGGGCAGGGCCTGGCGAACCTCTTCGGCGGCAAAGCGGGGCTGGCGTCCAAATTGGACGAGTTCTTCGCCAAGCCGGAGCAGGGGCTCAAGTTCGGCACCTACCCCGGTGTCATCCACGAGATGACCGAGGCGCGGGACGTGCGGATGGGCATGTACGCGCATTCGAACCAGGCCGCGCATCACACGCTCTACATGTACGACTACGCGGGTCAGCCGTCGAAGACGCAGGCGAAGGTCCGCGAGGCGCTGGCCAGGTTGTACGTGGGCAGTGAGCTCGGCCAGGGCTACGGCGGTGACGAGGACAACGGCGAGCAGTCGGCCTGGTGGCTGTTCGGCATGCTGGGCTTCTACCCGCTGCAGGTCGGCAGCTCGGACTACGCGATCGGCTCGCCGCTGTTCACCAAGGCGACCGTGAACCTGCCCGGCGGCAAGAAGATCGTGGTCAACGCCCCGAAGAACAGCGCGAAGAACGTCTACGTGCAGGGTCTGAAGGTGAACGGCAAGGCGCAGACGTCGACGTCGCTGCCGCATTCGGCGATCGCGAACGGCGGGACGCTCGACTTCGACATGGGCCCGAACCCGTCGTCGTGGGGTACCGGCCCGGACGACGCGCCGAAGTCGATCACCAAGGGCGACGCGGTTCCGACCCCGGTGCACGACCTGACCAAGCCGGTCTCCGGCGGGGACGCCGCGTTCTTCGACAACACGTCGCGGACCGAGGCGAAGGTCAAGGCGCCGATCCAGTACCAGGTGCCTTCGACGAACGAGGCGGGTTCGTTCTACACGCTGACTTCCGGCAAGGGCGCGGGTGATGCGAAGAGCTGGGTGCTGAAGGGCTCCTACGACGGGAAGACGTGGGCGGTCGCGGATCAGCGGACCGACCAGACGTTCCAGTGGCGTCAGCAGACCAGGGCGTTCAAGATCGCGAATCCGGCGCACTACGCCCACTACCGGCTCGAGGTCACCGCGACCACGGGCGGAGAGGCGTCGCTTTCGGAGTTCGAGGTGCTGGGCAAGCCCGACGCGGCGTGCACCCAGACGATCACCGGCGAGCGCAAGGGTCCGCTGACCGTGCGGAACGGGGTGACCTGTGTGGACGGTGCGACGATCTCCGGCCCGGTGTCGGTGTCGGCGGGCGCGAGCCTGATCGTCCGTGGCGGCTCGATCTCCGGGCCGCTGACCGCGAACGGTGCGGCGCAGGTCGTGCTGGACCGGACGAAGGTGGGCGGCCCGGTGGCGATCACCGGGACGACCGGGGCGGTCTCGATCGAGCTGACCGAGATCGGCGGGCCGGTGGCGTTGACGGGCAACAAGGGGCCGGTGCTGACTGCCAGCACGATCGGCGGACCTCTGACGTGCGCGGCCAACTCCCCCGCTCCGACGGACTACGACCTGCAGAACACCGTCCGCGGCCCGGCCGCCGGGCAGTGCGCGAAGCTGTAGTTCTCCGGTAAGTACGTGAAGGCCCCCTTCGCCATGAAGGGGGCCTTCACGTCTATTCGGGACGTCGGCCGCGGAGGATGCCGAAGCCGACGAGGGCCGCGGAGAGCAGAGTGAGCGCGAGCCCGGCGCAGGTGATGGCCTTCGGGAAGTCGGCCGACTGCTGAGCCGACGTCAACGCGCCGGGGAAGACCAGCGCCAGGATGGTGCCGCTCAGCGCGATGCCGATCCCGGTGGTGACCTCGCTGGAGGTGTCGACGAGCGCGGCTCCGATGGTGGTCCGGTTCGAGGGCAGCCCGCGCATGACGTTGGTTCCCGCCACGACACCGACCACACGCGTTCCCGCTGCCACGAGGGCGAGCGCGACGGCGATCCAGAGGTAAGCGAAGCCGCCGAAGACGGTATAGACCGCGAGCCCGCACACCACCGCGGCGGCGCTGAGCCAGGCGGCCTTGCGGAGGCCGACGCGGGTGATCAGCGGGCGGATGAGGGCGCCCCCGGCGATGAGGACGCCGACTTGGGGCAGCATTCCCAGCGCCGCTTGAGCGGGTGCCCAGCCGAGACCGAACTGCAGTTGCAGGGTCACGAGGTATCCGAGCCCGGCCGTCGCCAGACCCGCCGCGGCTTTGAGGGCCAGGCCGCTGGACACGAGCGGGCGGGCGATGAGTTTCAGGTCCAGCAAAGGATGCCGGACGGTCTTCTCGCGGACGACGAAGCAGATTCCGGCGACGAGCGCGGCCACGGTGGCGCCCCAGGGCAGCGCCGAGGTGGTGCTCGCTTCGACGAAGAGCGTCGGAGCGAGCAGTGCGAGGACGATCGTCGCGGTTCCCAGCGCCGCGCCGGCGACGTCGATCGGATCTCGGTGCAGGTCGGCGGGATCGTCGGCCGGGATACCGGCCCGGATGCCGAGGAACGCGAACGCGGCGACCGGCACGTTCCCCAGCAGCAGCGCCTGCCACGGCGCGACGGCGAGCGCGAGCCCTCCGGCGGTGGGGCCGACGGCGAGGCCGATCAGGCCCACGGTCGAGATCAGTGTGGTCGCGCGGACGCGCAGGACGTCTTCGTCGAACAGGCGGAAGGCGAGGGCGAGGGACCCCGGGGTGGTCATCGCGGCCGCGACCCCCATGAGCGCCCGGACGGCGATGAGCTGCCACGCGGCGGTGACGAGCAGCGTGGCCAGGCTCGCCGCTGCGAGCAGGACGAGCCCGGTGAGCATGATCGTGCGCCTGCCCGCGCGGTCGGCCAGGGCGCCGAACGCCAGCATCAGGCCGCCGAACACGACGGAGTACGCGCCGGTCACCCATTGCAGGGTGGTCGTCGAGGCGGAGAGGTCACGGCCGATGGTCGGCAACGCGACGTTGAGGATCGAGTTGTCGAGCATCTCGACCAGGAACACGGCCGAGAGCCCGGCCAGCGCGGGCCATTTCTCGGCCAGTAAGGGGCTTTGGACAGGGGAACGCATCACTTACTCCTTCGCAAGGAAGGAGTGACGGTTCGTTCGATACCGCGTATGCGCGTGCCCGGTACGGCGGGCACGTTTCTACCCCGATATCCCGATCATACGACGCTCTGCCGCGGGCCAAGTACGTGAAGGCCCCCTTCCTTGCGCCTGGCGCAAGGA